>NZ_JBVFXW010000001.1:0-236258 GCF_055522395.1 Psychrobacter sp. TPE 89C | reverse complement strand
TAGGGTCTGTTGAACATTCAAATGTGGTGCTGGCAGTCACTATTTTTTAGGCAATATGCAGTGAAATTTTTGACGCCTAGTCATTCTAGGTTAAATAATTTCGCCATATATTGGCAGAAAATAGTACTGCCCCAAAGGGCTGATGCTAAAATCCCCCCAAACGTTGTTGCAAGCCTAGTTAAGGTCTCGACATTATCGTCGTCTTGCGCCTAGTTTGGTGCAATTTTAGCAATCAGCAGCCCTAATATTTGAATGTTCAACAGACCCTAATGTTAACCGTTGTAAAGAATACCGTGTCTATTTGCGCTATTTAATAATAAAACGAGGCTTGATAATGTCGTTAAGCTTGCTATATGGAATGCTTAATACAGGCATGCCATAAGCATATGGACCGATAGAATAATGCTGATAGCGAATGTCGATACCTTTATCCGTCAGCGTTATATTATCATTCAATGTAAACGGCCAGTTTTTTTCATAACTACTGACATCGTCGTCCACCGTTTTAACCCATGTTTTATAAGCATCGTATGCAAGCGCTTCAAATTTTGATTTTTTACCTGATTGAAGCATATCATCAAGTATAATTTGTTTTTTGGTGCTTAGATCAAATACTAAATACTCACTATAAGGCATGCCATGAGCACCACCAGTGAAGACATAAGAGTCAATTTCGAACAATTCAAAATTGTTCACATGCCCCAAATATTCAGGTGTGACCATCAAGCTGTAAGCCCATGAACTGCCTTCAGGAATATCTATAAATTGTGAGCCAGCAAAGTCATCAATCGCTGCGTTTACCGCTGCCTGATTGCCTTTCGTTTTGATAGGTGCTGACTCAGTCGGTTTACTATTGACGACTAACTTATTGATACGCTCATTCGTCATATCATTTATCCAACGATGATTGGTATTCAAATATTTAATATCAATCTCTGGACAGTTATCACTCTCTACACATTGTGCTTGTATATTGTCTGGCAACTCATAATTCAAATAATCGGTACTGCTAATGAGATTACCTGCATTTGCAGGCATAGCGACGACCCCTAGCAAAAAACCACTAGCCAATAGACCCATCAGACGTGCGTGACTCGCTTTCATAGCTGAGCGCAGACGTAATGATGAGTTATTAATATTAAATGGATTCGTAGCGTTCATATAGCCTCTTTCATAAACATACAACATTGCTTAACATTTTACCGTAACAATAATGATGTATTGTAGGAACACTGTTTGTGTTTTAAGAAATCACCAGTTTTTGAACGTCTGGTACGTAAATTATAGGTAATAAAAAAGACACGGCTAGCGTGTCTTAATAGATAAATCATCTCGTGAAATAATGGATTTTAATGCTCACGAGTATTACTAAAAGTGATTTCTGGATAGCGATCTTGCATCAACTGCAAGTTAACCCGTGACGGTGCAAGATACGTCAGATAGCCCCCACCATCGAGTGATAACTGGTCATGAGCTTTCTTCTTAAACTTCGCCAGTGCCACTTCATCATCACAGTGAATCCAACGTACCGTTGCAATAGATACAGGTTCAAAGATACATTGAACCTTATACTCTTCTTTGAGACGATGCGCCACCACTTCAAACTGTAGCACACCAACTGCACCCAAGACTAAATCGTTGTTAATCTGCGGCATAAAGACCTGTGTTGCGCCCTCTTCACTTAACTGCTGAAGACCTTTTTGTAGCGCTTTAGATTTTAGCGGGTCTTTGAGTATCACACGGCGGAACAATTCAGGCGCAAAATGCGGAATACCGGTAAAGTTTAGCTCTTCACCTTCTGTGAAGCTATCACCGATTGAAATGGTTCCGTGGTTGTGCAAGCCGATAATATCACCTGGATACGCTTCTTCTAATGCTTCACGATCACCTGCCAAAAAAGTCAAAGCATCAGCAATACGTACGTCTTTACCCAAACGTACATGCTTTAGCTTCATGCCTTTTTCGTACTTGCCTGAACAAACTCGTAAGAATGCAATACGGTCACGGTGACGCGGATCCATATTAGCCTGAATCTTAAAGACAAAACCACTAAAGTCGGTCTCAGTCGCGGCGACTTCACGCTCATTGGTCGGATGCGCTTTGGGTGGTGGTGCATATTTAACCAGAGTATCAAGTACCATGTTGACACCAAAGTTACCCAACGCTGTACCGAATAATACGGGCGTCATCTCGCCTGCTAAGAACGCTTCAACACTAAACTCTTCTAACGCCATCTGTACCAGTTCAAGCGACTCTTCGAAAGCGTCAAACATCAGCTTACCCAAACGCTCACGGATATCTGGATAATCATAACCTTCGCGGGTCTCAGAGACCGTCATCTTGCCGCCATTACCTTTTTCATAAAAGTAGGTCTTGTTTTCGGTCAAATGATACACGCCGATAAAATCTTGGCCCATACCAATCGGCCAAGTGACAGGGATACATTTAATCTTTAAAACCGCTTCGATTTCACTAAGCAGCTCAAGCGGCTCACGAATCTGACGATCTAGCTTATTCACAAATGAGATGATTGGTGTGTCACGCATGCGGCAGACTTCCATCAGCTTGATGGTTCGTTCTTCGACGCCTTTTGCCCCATCGACCATCATCAATGCACTGTCTACTGCGGTCAAAGTACGATAAGTATCTTCACTAAAGTCGGCGTGACCTGGGGTATCTAGTAGATTGACCATGTGGTCTTGATAAGGGAACTGCATGACGGAGGTTGTGATTGAGATACCACGCTCTTGTTCCATGCTCATCCAATCTGAGGTGGCATGACGATCAGTCTTACGGCCTTTTACTTCGCCCACTACCTGAATTGCCTGTCCCCACAATAGGAGTTTTTCGGTCATGGTGGTCTTACCAGCATCAGGATGCGAGATGATGGCAAAGGTGCGGCGTTTGGCCACTTCTTTGTTTAATTTCTTTGGATCTACGCTCATAGTTTTCGGCTTCAACAGTTAGTCATTTAGAAATCAATCTAAATAAATAGAATAAATAATGGACGTATTGTAGCCGATTTAGCGTCAAGGTGCAGAAATAGCGCATAAAAAAACACGCCCTAATAGTCAAATAGAGCCTATTGGCGCAATTTTTTAATTAATAGTCGCGTTCAGCTTGGGCCATTAATAATTCTTCTGTCATTGACCAAACGAATGGCTGCTGCGCCTGTATTTTCAGCGAATACTAGGGCGTGTTCTCAATTCAATCGATAGTTATCTAAATGGGTTAAAAATGGCTAAATCTTGCCAAATGGCGTCAAATAGCTGACTAATATCTCGATATTATTTGCGCTATTTTCCTTGTTTGACTGCGATTTATCTCATTTTTATCACCATTTTTAAAATGAGGACACGCCCTAGATCCAAAAATCTTCACTGAATCCTTTAATTACAAATACACAGTATATATTTACGACGGGGCTATACAGTTGACTTAATGGTTTGTTATGCTGAAGCTCGTATCAAAACGTACCCGTTAAATATAAAGTAACTATAAAAACTGACAACAAAAAAGGATGTGTTATGAAAACTCTATACTCTACCAAAGCAACTGTTACTGGCGGCCGCGCAGGTTCAGCCAGCTTGAGCGACAGCGATCTCACTATCAATATGGTAGCGCCAGGCTCAGGCAAAGATGGCAATAACCCAGAGCAGATGTTTGCGATAGGTTACAGCGCTTGCTTTGACGGTGCACTTGGCGCTGTTAAGCAAATGGAAAAAGCAAAGTTTGATTCAAAAACGTCGATTGAAGTAGACCTATTACAAGGCGAAGGTCCTGATTATAAGCTAGCAGCTAGAATCCATGTAATCGGTGAAAACACTGAATTGTCTGCTGATGAGTTTCAGCAACTGGTAGAAAAAGCGCATCAAGTATGCCCATACTCAAAAGCGACACATGGCAACATCGATGTAGAATTAACTTCAGAAGTAAAATAATACAAGCTCGACGGTTAAGCAGCCTGATTATTAAAGCTGTTTGATTGTTAGATAAGCTACGAAATAAAGAACTCTGTTAACGCTGGGTTCTTTTTTTATGGCCGAACCAATTGTCGTACCACGCGCATCATTCGTATCAATAGGCAATTCAGTAGGTGATATTGAACATCTCTTAACGGTTAAGCAGTTCGGCACACACGGATTTTATCGTTATAATGAGCACATATTTCTATCTAATAGCTGATAAGTGACCTTTATGACTGATCCTATGACCGACTCCATCACCGACAGTGACCACAACTCCCATCAAGCGATTGATCCTGCCGCATTGCCAAACTTCGAGACCATGCCCAATGTAGCGACGATGGACACCAGTCACGTCGATAAAAACCAACCACCTTTTATCTTGGTTGATGGCTCTTATTATCTGTTTCGCACTTATCATGCCTTACCAAAGACCATGCAAAACTCGCAAGGCCTGATAACCAATGCCATCCGTGGTACGCTCAATGCGCTGCTCAAACTGATGCGCCGCTATCACCCTACGCATATGGCCGTCTGTTTCGATACCAAGTCACCGACCTTTCGTCATCATATGTCTGCTGACTATAAAGCAGCTCGCCCGCCCATCGACGTAGAGCTAGTAGAACAGATTCCTTATATTCATCGTTTGGTCACCGCCTTAGGTCTGCCCCTGTTGCGTATCGAAGGCGCAGAAGCCGATGATATCATCGGTACACTTGCCCACCGTGCTGTTGCTGAAGGCCATCATGTCGTCATCTCAACTGGTGATAAAGATATGATGCAGCTAGTCAATGACTGCGTTATCTTAGAAGACAGCTTCACTGGTAAAATTACTGACACAGAAGCCGTGATTGATAAATTTGGTATTAACCCAAACCAGATGATTGATTTTTTAACGTTGATGGGTGATGCGTCAGATGGTATCAAAGGCGTGCCTGGTATCGGTAAAAAAACGGCAAAAGACCTACTCGTTGAGTATGGCGATATCGGCAATATGTTAAAGCATATTGGCTTTATCAAAGGTCGCGGTGCCAAAGGTTTGATTGAACACGCTGACGATATTCCGTTTAATAGAAAGCTAGCCACCATCGTGACAGATTTAGGTATCGGTCAAGATTGGAACGATCTAAAAATCAATACTGACCCTAGTGCGCACATAGACGAATTACGCGAATTGTATAACGAGCTTGAGTTTAGAAACGAGCTAGCGTCTCTCGACCACCCAAATCATCCTGCCAATGCTAATGGGAACGGCTCACAAAGTGTCGCTGACAGTCAAGCGAATGCCGAATCACAAGCGCAAGTAGCCAAGTCGCTACAATCAAGCAGTATTGAAAATATCCAAGATAGCAAATCGCATGATAGAGCATGGCATACTGTGCTCGACGAGCCAGCTTTTGAGAGTCTGGTTAAGCTATTAGAGTCTGTACCGCATTTTGTCATTGATACTGAGACCACTAGCATCTATTGGCGTCAAGCTGAAATCGTCGGTCTCTCCTTTGCTGTGCAAGCCCACGAAGCCTATTATATTCCGCTGACGCATAGTCTGGAAGGTGACGAGCTAACAACTAAACAGCTCGACCGTGATAGCGTTTTGACACGCCTAAAGCCAATTTTGGAAAATCCAAACATTGGCAAAATCGGTCAACATCTAAAATACGATGCTCACATTCTCAGTCATTATGATATCGACTTGGTCGGTGTCATTCATGAACAACCCAATAATTGGGCCATGGATACCATGCTTGCCAGCTATGTAATTAATGCTGCCGCCACTCGTCACGGTATGGATGACTTGGCACGTCATTATCTACAAACCCAAACCATCAGCTATGAAGATGTCGCTGGTAAAGGCGCTAAACAAGTCACCTTTGATCAAGTGGCTATTGATATAGCCAGTGACTATGCCTGTGAAGATGCCGACATTACTTATCAGTTATTTGAGGTGTTCAGCGTTGAGCTGGCGAACGATGCCAATAACGCCAAATTGCTACATGAGTTAGAGATTCCAACGGCAGAAATACTGTGCCAAATGGAAGCGAACGGCATTCTTATCAAGCGTCCATTCTTAAACGAACTATCAAAACGCTTTGATGAAGAAATTATCGCGCTGGAAAAACAGGCCTATGAAATCGCTGGCGAAGAGTTCAATCTTGGTTCACCAAAGCAGCTTGGTGAGATGCTGTTTGAAAAGCTCGGCGTTGCTGGTGGTAAAAAAACCAAGTCAGGCCAATACTCTACTGGTGAAGCGGTATTGTCAAAAATTGACCACCCACTAGTCGATATCACGTTGGAATATCGCAGCCTATCTAAGCTAAAAAGCACTTATACCGATGCGCTTGATAATGTGGCAGATAGCGAAACTGATCGTGTGCATACCAGTTATCATCAGGCACTGACCAGCACTGGACGTTTATCTTCGACTGATCCCAATTTGCAAAACATTCCTATTCGTACCGCAACTGGGCGCTTAATTCGCCAAGCCTTTATCGCTCCAGAAGGTCGTGTGATTCTCGCAGCGGATTATTCACAAATTGAATTGCGTCTCATGGCGCATTTTTCAGGCGATAATAACTTAACGCACGCCTTTAATGAAGGTTTGGATATTCACGCTGCGACTGCCGCTGAAGTACTGGGTAAGGATGTCGCAGACGTTACCTCGACCGAGCGCCGTAATGCCAAAGCCATTAACTTTGGACTACTGTATGGCATGAGTGCATTTGGTCTGGCCAAGCAATTGCAAATGAGCCGCAATGAGGCGCAAGACTATATCGATATGTACTTTGATCGCTATCCGGGTGTCAAAAACTATATGATCAATACGCGTGCCAGCGCTCACGAACAAGGCTATGTCGAGACAATATTGGGCCGCAAGCTTTATACCCCTGATATCACTCACAGCAACCGAATGGTCAAGCAAGGTGCTGAACGTGCTGCGATTAACGCACCATTACAGGGATCTGCCGCTGATCTAATCAAGCTTGCTATGATTGCCGTCGATAAAGTATTGCCAAAAGAGCAAGCTAAAATGCTGCTACAGGTTCACGATGAATTGGTGTTCGAAATTGATGCTGATAAGGTTGATGAGATTAGCCAGTTGATTACCGATGCGATGCAAGATGTATTGACAGTTACTGCGGTCGAAAAAGGCTGGAATGTGGACTTTGCAGTACCACTATTGGTTGAGACGGATAGTGGTCAGAACTGGGATGAGGCGCATTAATAATTGCAGCATAGAATTTATTCTACGTACTCTTTAATAAAAAAGGTTAGGCATTTTGCTTAGCCTTTTTTACATTCGAAGACCTATTGAGTAATGCCTTGATATCAGCAATAGCTCCTTTCTTCATCACGAAATATAAACTCCCTTGCTATGCAGCTATAAGTAAAAGTCATCCCTCGCTCATCAGAAGTAGAACATTCCTAGCCACAACCTCCCTATAATTAACGACCTATGGCATAATACTTTTGTTTACCCTTTTCAGAGACCAAAACAATTGAAACCCTTCATGACGACACCAGCAAACTTTAACACCTGTACCGTTTATATAATTGCCAGTTTAGGTTTATGCACGCCAGTATGGGCTGATGCTACGCCCATTACAGATTCAGAGTTGCTAGAATCTGTAAATACAGAAACGGCTTCGTCATCTAATGATAACGATCCCAATCGCGATGAAACTCTTGATCAACTTGGCTATCAACCTACTGAAAAGTCTGCCGAGCAACCTTTTCCATCCGTACAAGTAGAGCAAGGCTGGACAGATGAACGCCGTGAAGATGTTCAAGACCAATTGCATGAATGGGCACATAAAATGGACGGCTGGTTCGGAGAACCTGATCCCAAAAAGCCTGCCAAAGCCAGCTTACGAGTCGTGCTAGATACACGTTGGGCTAATGACCCCAAAACAGGTAGCGATGTCACCGTTGAGCCGAGAGTTCGTGGTCGCTTACGCTTGCCTGTGCTAGAGAGACAACTAAGTCTGATTATTGGTGATGAAGAGCTGGATGAAGATACTTTTTTAAAACAAAGCACGACAGGCAATACTTATCAAGCAACCTCCAACAACCAAGATAGACTTATTAATACTAAAAAAACGCGAGAAGACAACGCCTCTATTGCACTACGTTGGACGCGTTTTAATGACGAGCTCGAAGATCAATTGGGGGTGAACACAGATGTCGATATCGGGATTCGTTCACTGGATGATCCTTATCTAAAAGTAAGTATTGACAAAGACTGGTATAAAAGTAAAAAACTAGAAGTCACTAGCGACAGTTTTTATCGCTATGGGCTTGATAGTGAGCACTATGTCAAAGGTGGATTAAATCTACAATATGGCGCAGATACCAATCGATTTATCAATAATAACACCACTGTTCGCTATCGCCATCAAGATGAAGAAGAGCGCAAAGACTGGGATAACGACCTGAGACAGGTGCATTATTTAGGTAATGAGAAACAGCTAGCCTACGGACTCTCTGCCAGTGGTTATTTTGAAAGTGATAAGTCAACTTTAAACAGTTATGGTCCTGCCATTAGTTATCGCCAACCCATTTGGCGCGAATGGCTATATATGCAGACAGAGCTAAATTACTATAATGACAAAACAGAAGATAAAGACCATTACCCTTCTGCCTTGCTACGTATGGAAGCTTTGTTCTAACCCCACTACCAGTCAAGTTTTCTGAACCAAAATCAATAGCAACCATTGATAGTTATATTTACATTAAAGAGTATTAGGCTGCCTACATTAACAATGAATTATGACCGATTAGTTATATTAATTAACAACATGAGGTTGGATTTGGCGTTATAGTAGCGGCCTATTGAGTTATATATAGCCAAATAATTTTCATTCTGAAGTGAGCCCTTGGGCTCACTTTTTGTATTTTATGAATCAGGAGACCACCATTATCACTGAAAATAGTATTATCGAAATTGGTGAAGCCATTATCTTAACTTTATGCTTGCTACGCTGCTTACAATATTCAGTGCAAAGCCGCGTCCTACAAGGTCGCCATTTTTGGCTTGCCTCCGTTTTAGTTTTCTTCAGTGTTATTCGCAGAGAGCTGAGTTATTTGTCTGATTTATTGGTACCAGAAGACTTTATGCTGCTCGGCTATTCTTACGACTGGTGGGAAGACAGGGTATTGCTGGTCATCATTGTGGCGACGCTTATATTACTAGTTCGTGCGCGCCATTATTTTTGGAGTGTTCTGAAAAATGTCCCAAAATCGTTATATCTGGGTGTTGCTGTATTAGCGGTGCTGCAGTACATGGGTGAAAACGCGATTATGTTCCCACATGAGTTTGGCGAGGTCGTCGAAGAGCTGTCAGAGAACGTCATCTATATGATTGCGCTGATTTACTTGTGGCGATTCAAATTATCGACGTTTGACAGCATATCAAGCAATCAGCAAAAATTCACCGTGCTGAATCGACAGTAGTACAGACGATGATTGTGGAGTTTGTGATGCAATTAAACTCTACTAGAAGTCATCACAATATAGTTATCATCATATGAGTATTGCCGTATGTTCATCGCAAAGTATCAAATCAGTACTGCTGTAGTGTTTGAGCCATAGTTTGCTATACTGAAATGCAAACACCAAAAACAATGACAATTGTGGCCATCCTGTTAGTGTTGTCGCTCAGTATTGACGTCTGGCATTAACCTTTAATTTACAGCATCTGAATAACTATTGAGTGAATGACTATGAATATATTGATTACAGGCGCATCACGAGGCATTGGTCTGGCAACAGCAAAAAAACTGGCAGCAAAAGGCCATAATGTCGGGCTATTTGCTACTAATACCACTACGCTTAAACAGGCGATTACCGATAAAGCATTTAAAAAATCGCTGAAACAAAAGCGTGTGATAACGGGCCAGCTTGATGTTACTCAGCCTGATTCATGGGACGATGCTATTACTCAGATGATCGATAATTTTGGTAGTATCGATGCGTTGGTTAATAACGCTGGCGTACTGGTCACTGGCGCATTACCGACGACTAACCTAGATGACCAACTGGCTCTCATTGACGTCAACTGTAAAGGCGTACTCATTGGCTGTCATAAGCTGGCACCTTATTTAGCCGATAATAAAAACGGCAAAATCATTAATGTATCGTCTGCGTCTGCTATTTATGGTCAGCCTGAAGTTGCGAATTACGCTGCCAGTAAGTTCTTTGTACGAGGTCTCACTGAAGGGCTTAATATTGAGTATGAAAAGTTGGGCATCAAAGTTATCGACGTCATGCCGCTATGGGTCAAATCTGACATGACAGCAGACATCGAAGTAACCAGTATTGATCGCTTGGGCATCAACTTAGACGTCAATGATGTCGCAAAAACCCTGTGCAAACTCACCACAAGCCCTAATCGTAAGCTGAGAAGCACGCACTACTCTGTCGGCCTGCCAGCTAAGTTGTTTCAGACACTGGCACAAGTCACACCTGATTCATTGATACGTTGGGTAAATACTAAAGTGGGTGCATAGTAGCTCATTAAGCAAGCAACACTACGCTCATTAAAATATAAAAAATGGCTACCGAATATCGGTGGCCTTTTTTTATACTCTGGTATGTCTTCATCTTAAAAGTTATGCCTTACATTTTCTGAACATCCTGTGACACCTTAATACTATCAGTGATATCCATAACGCGTCACACTAACCATGATAAATAAGACAAATCACAATGATCAATAATAATAAGGAAAGCATTATGGATAACGTTAAAAGCCCATTACCAGAAGAAATGGATCACATAGAAGGCGATACAAGTATCAATGATAACAGCCAAGAAATTGATTTAGACAATCCGATGTTGCATACCACCGACAACGATGATGCGATTGATAACAGTGTAGGTTTTAATAACTCCGAAGCAGGCAGTGGTGCGACCCAAGGACTGACACCTGTGCATCGTCAAAATATTGATGAGTCGCGTGTCGATGAGATTTTGGTTCAGGACAACCTTGATGACAGCGATTATCCAGATGCGATGGATATCGCTGATAGAGAAGCGGCTGAACGTAGCAACGATGATGATTTTTAGCAATTAATACGGCTGTTAATACAACACTTTGGTCAAAAAAAAGCACGCTTAATTATATTAAGCGTGCTTTTTTATCGATCATAAAATAGATTAGATTTTGCTAAAACTAGTTTTACTAAACATGACTTACGCCGCTGATAACGGCTGATCGGTCCACACATCACGATAACTGGTGTAATAAGTAATCATACCTATTGGCAGCAGTATCAAAAGACCCAGTCCCAATGTAAAGATGACAGCTAATATCATAATTATGGGAGCAACTATCCAAAAAACTAAAAACGGTAGAATGTTTTTTAAGCAGCCTTTAAAGCTCATTTTCATCGCTCGAACAGGTTCAATGTCGTGAAGTACAATTAAAGCAGGTGCAAACCAAATGGCCATTAATACAGGGAATAACAGTAAAAAAACCAAC
The DNA here is from genome assembly GCF_055522395.1 of Psychrobacter sp. TPE 89C. Classification (NCBI taxonomy): domain Bacteria; kingdom Pseudomonadati; phylum Pseudomonadota; class Gammaproteobacteria; order Moraxellales; family Moraxellaceae; genus Psychrobacter; species Psychrobacter sp. TPE 89C. The sequence continues at coordinate 224,813 of NZ_JBVFXW010000001.1, read as the reverse complement.
AAAGTCCCTATCACTATGCCTACAATCGCAACATTACTTGACTCTTGAGCTAAGGATGCAAACATACTACCGAATACGATCAGCATCGGTATCATCATGACAATCATAGCCACTAGATACAGTACAAATAAAATAATTAATGGCATAAGATGCGTATTGAAGGCCGAAAAGAGATGATCAAATTTCAACTCTCTGCCCGTAGCTTGGTCGGCACAGCCCTTTATGATTCCACCAACAAATACAAAAGATATGAAAGGGAAAATAAAGTTTATCACAGGGACACTACTACCAATGACAGCGATGATTAGGTAAGCAACACCAATCGCTAACCACAATAAGAATTGATCCTTAAATATTGCAAATGCCTTGGTAATCCAGTTTACACCCCATCCTGCTTGGCAAACTCGCGGTTCTGCTAATAACTGTGGCAACAAATTACCATATTCGTCCATTGGCGGTAAGTTCGGTGGTTGGCCGTTAGGTTTTTGCAATGATATAGGGTTCAGTGAATCGTTCAAGCTAGACATGCTTATCCTCAAAAATAAAGTGGTACAAATATAAAATTAAGCAAATATGTAAAAATAGCAAAGAGCACAAAACAAAAATCTACTTGGCACATTGTTACATACCAGTAACAAAAAATCTCAACTTTATTCTATTGATATGATACATACAAAAAAATACCGAACATTATGTCCGGTATTTTTTATCATTTATTCATTATAACCATTACATCAATGACATCTAGCAGTCAAACTCAGTGATTAGGCCCAACCATCCAACGTGCCCGCCCAACCTTTAACCAATTGCGCGCTAAGTGCTTCAAGCAAATCAATATGCGCATCGTCAAGATTCAAGGCTGGAATATAATGATACTCTTGCCCGCCCGCATGGAGGAAGTTTTCACGGTTCTCGATGGCCAGCTCTTCTAGCGTCTCTAAGCAATCCGCTGAAAATGCCGGACTAATCACTTGTACCGAGCGCACGCCAGACTTGCCCCAATCTTCTAATACGACATCAGTATACGGCTTGACCCACTCTTGCTTACCAAAACGCGACTGGAAACTGATAATCCATTCATCTTCTGTTAGACCAAGCGCGTGAGCAACTTGTGCTGCAGTACATTTACAACGCTTAGGATACGGATCACCCTTATCAGCATAGGGCTGTGGAATACCATGAAAGCTAAACATTAGCTTTTCAGGCTTGCCATGTACCGCTTGAAAGCGACGAATCGAATCTGCCAATGCTTGGATATAAAGTGGATGCGCGAAGTAATCTTTGACAATCGTATAGTTCGGCAAATTACGTTGCTTCAGTGTCCATTTCGTCAATGCATCATAGACCGCACCACCTGAAGAGGCTGAATACTGCGGAAACAATGGCAAGATAACAAAATGATCAACACCCTCACTGCGTAGATTATCCATCACGTCAGGCAAACCAGGATTGCCATAACTCATCGCAGGATGCACAGACACGCGAAACGGCGCTGCAGTATTGGCTAGCCGTGGTTCTAACATCCCAACTTGGCTTTTTAATATCTTACGAATCGGCGAGTCACCTTCCCAGATACTGGCGTATGCTTTTGCTACACGTTTAGGACGACTGGGTAATACAAACAAGTTGAGAATAATCGCCCATAAAAATCTAGGAATCTCAATCACACGCGGGTCTGACAAAAACTGTTTTAGGTAACGACGTACAGCAGGTGCTGTTGGCTCATCTGGTGTACCTAGGTTCACTAATAGGACGGCAATACGTGGTGGCAGTTTAGGTTTCATAGCAGCACTATTTTATTAGGTTAATTGAAAAAGTATTAGGCAAAAGATTATTAAGTCATTATTAAATAAATGCGTTATCAGTGTAGCATTTTATCTATTAATAACGCAGGGTAAAAGCGTACCTATACAATTTGATACTCAATTGCTATTTGTTTATTATCTACCCATTATGCATCTGCTATAACAACCAAGCACGAAAGACCTAGATCGAAGGTTGTACTCATATGCGCATCGCCATACAATAGGCAGGCGCATTATAAACACAGTGTAGGTAAGACGATATCGGCACAATAGCTTGTCGATGTGTTGCCATTTTTATTTTATTGATGATTGTTGTCTTGCGAGGTAGCTTTGAACGCACGCCCTGATAATACCAGTGACCAGTTCCCCACAGATACGTCCGATTCAATTGACTCAACCAGTGCAGCTGGCACGGTGGGCTCAGTCGGAATCGTGACGCCCCAGATTTTTCATTTCGCTGAGCCATTGACCTTAGAGTGTAATCGCACCTTGCCCTCATTCGATTTAATAATCGAAACTTATGGCACGCTCAATAGCGATAAATCAAACGCCATACTTATCTGCCATGCCTTATCTGGTAGCCATCATGCGGCAGGACTGCATAGTGCCGATGATAAAAAGGCGGGCTGGTGGGACAATATGATTGGCCCTAATAAAGCCATCGATACCAATCGATTTTATGTGGTCTGCGTGAATAACATCGGCAGCTGTTTCGGCTCGACAGGTCCTACGACGCTTAATCCTGATAGCATCAGCGCAGATGACGAAAGCACTAGCACTGAACCACCTGTTTATGGCCCTGACTTTCCACTCGTTACGATTAAAGACTGGGTGAAAACGCAAGCCATGCTCTCAGATCGTCTCGGCATTGACGTATGGCACGCCATCGTTGGCGGATCTATGGGCGGCATGCAAGCACTGCAATGGTCAGTCGACTATCCAGAGCGGCTAAAACGCTGTGTGGTGATTGCTAGTACACCAAAGCTCTCTGCACAGAATATCGCCTTTAATGAAGTAGCACGTCAGTCTATATTGTCTGACCCTGACTTCAAAGATGGTCGCTACTTACAAGCAGGCACCTATCCTCGTCGCGGGCTGATATTGGCGCGTATGGTTGGTCATATTACCTATTTGACCGATGATGCAATGAAGGCCAAGTTTGGTCGTGATCTAAAATCTGGCAAGTTTATGTATGGCTACGATGTCGAGTTCCAAGTCGAAAGCTATTTACGCTATCAAGGTGAGCGCTTTAGTGAAAACTTCGATGCCAATACTTATCTGCTCATGACTAAAGCCTTAGACTATTTCGACCCAACACGTGACTATCCAATACGCGACTACCCATCAGCCGTAGCAAAAGACCTTACAGAGCCAGCAGCACAACTTGAAGACTCAATCGCGGCTTCCGTTGAATCTAGTAAAAACAGTACGCAAGTTGAGCTAGAAGATGCTGTCGCAACGCTAGATGACATCGAAAATGATCGTCAGCAAGAACTGTCTGCACTCAAAGCGGCCTTTGCTCATACTCAATGCCAATACCTAGTGGTCTCATTTACCACTGATTGGCGCTTTGCACCGGAGCGCTCACAAGAGATTGTCGATGCACTGATGGCCACTGGCAAACCTGTCAACTATATCAATGTTGATGCGCCGCATGGCCATGATTCTTTCTTATTTGATATTCCACGTTATATGGGTGCGGTCAGAGGATTTTTAACTGCGCCGTTTATTTCTGGCAAAAGTACTGCTACAGGAGACCGCTCATGAGAATGGATCATCAACTGGCTGAGCGTTGGATTGCCCCGCATTCGCATGTGTTAGATTTGGGCTGTGGTAATGGCGAACTACTCGCTCACCTACAACAAAATCGCGGTGTGACTGGCTATGGACTTGAGATTGACGAAGAAAAAATCAACGATGGCATCGCAAAAGGCTTGTCTATTATCGAGCAAGACCTCAATGATGGTCTGGCACGCTTCGCTGATAACAGTTTCGATACCGTCGTCATGGCCCGTGCGCTGCAAGCAGTGAAATCGCCTGATGTGCTATTACTTGATATGCTACGTGTCGCCCGCGAAGCCGTTATCACCTTCCCTAACTTTGCCCACTGGCAAAACCGCCTGCATCTCAGCTTAAAGGGAATGATGCCTGTATCAGAAGCGCTACCTTACGAGTGGTATAACACCCCAAACATTCATCTGTGTACGTTTAAAGATTTTGAGCAGCTCTGTGCCAAGCATGACATTCATATCGTCAATCGCTTTGCCGTCAGTGATTCTGAAAAAGGCCATACGCCACTGATGAAAGCATTGATTCGACAAGCTCCCAACCTGTTAGCAGACGTCGCTATTTATAGAGTAACTAAACGTACATCAGATTAATATTATCGATGCAGATGTTTGATTCTTAGCCTAAAAATATTGATATCTGAGTAACTGTATGATTTTGTTACAAACAATATTGGGTAAATTACCGTTAACTTAGGTAATTAGTATTTGAGTTTCGTAAACTTGGGTGTTAAGCTAGCAAAATAATGTTGGCCACGCCCTAATTCCGACCGTTTATCGTGTCGATTAAGGTTAACCAACCCTCAAACATTAAATATATTGCTAATAATTAGGTCAGTTAGTCTCGCTGGATGTCATCTAATTGTTATCGCCGTCTAAACCTCTTTAGCGGTGCAACTCTTTTGCTTATTAACTGCCTAATTTTGGAGCTGCTATGAAATTATTAAAAGCTGCGTTGTTTACTGCATTGTTCTCTTGTGCAGGTCTTGCCAACGCTGAGTTAATATCAAACGTACCACTTGATACGTCACGTTTTGAGCTAATGCCAATCAGCGAGCTATCCAGTCGTGCTGCCCAAGGCAATGACCATGCTCAGTTCTATTTAGCCAAGCGCTTACAGAAAGGTGAAGGTGTTGCACAAAACACCCAACAGGCCATTCAGTGGTATACCAAAGCAGCTCAGCAAGGTGTTGCTCCTGCTCAGTTGAACCTTGCTATCATGTATTTGCGCGGTGAAGGTGTACAGCCTAACCTACAACAAGCCCGTGGTTGGTTAGAAAAAGCCGCCATGCGTGGTGATAACCGTGCCAGCTATACGCTTGCTTTGTTAGATGAAAAGCAAAAGAATTTGGTCGATGCTTATAAATGGTACGATTTGGCTGCCCGTGATGGCATGCTAGATGAAAAAGTACGCAACAAAGCTCGCGGTAAAATTGGTCAGTTGGCATTGAACTTATCAAGCTCAGACATCGCTAGCGCTCGTAGCCAAGCAGATACGTGGTTTCAGAGTAAGTAAATCTAGCAATATACAGTTTTAGTTTGAAAATAAAAATCCAGCCTTTGAGCTGGATTTTTTGTACTTAAGGTATTACACCCTTTAATATTATTTCTCAACAGCACTGAACCATATTATGAAAAAAATGATTTTTTGGATTTTCATTATGACTTGTATCACAATACAGTCATTTTTTATCTATTTCATCGCACAACCGCAATTCATTGAACGTTTTATCTCACTTTGGATAAGCTTTGGTGTCGAACAAACAGCCTATACTAAGTTTGTTTTTAGTACTATTGAATGGTGGTCGATAGTTCCTGTTGTGTGTTTAATACTTGCGATCATTACACTACAACGCCCATCAAAGATTTTGTCAGCTTTAATACTCATTATTAGTCTCACCGGTGTGCTAGCTTTGGTTTTATCGATATATTCTACCGCCATGCTCATACCGATCGGAAGGTAGATTAGGACAAGACTTATTATTCTACATTCCACAATAATGAGGAACGATAACGTCTATTTGATAGCCACCTTTAAATCTTGGATTTTACGCCTACATTTTGCATAATTGTCGTGCACCTTCCTCATCTATAATTGAATGCTTATTTGCAATATATAACCAACTATAATGCGTGTGACAATTCAAACACAGGAATATATTAGCCAGTGTAGTATCGCTCGACACATAACGATTTGTGACCCTGCAATACTCACTATCTGGAACTCCCTCTGGACGAGAAATACCGTATTTAGAGTAAAGGTTTTTCTGCCAATCAACCATCTGCTGCAACTTTACAACCATTTGCGATTTACAGTGAGGACAGTTTTTTAGAACTGGCATTTCTACTTTATTGAAGCGACACTTGCTATGCTTGAGTACACCATCATCATTTGCATAGTCAGTATTAATTTCAGAAAACTTGTTAATGTTAGATAAGGTATCAACACCAGCCTCAAAACTCACTTTATTATGCTTCAATCCGTATAACACACTATTATAGTGAGATTTATACCTCTCAAATATTATGGAACCTATAACAAATATCGTAATCAGATATAAGTCCATGATATCTGTCCAACTATATATTTGTGCCATAATTAAAAGAATTACGGATAGCGACAGCCACACGAAATAGGGCCAGTGATGTAACAATGATTTAGATTTTTTATTTTCAACGATACTTACTTTGTTGATTTGAGATACATCAACTGGTTTCTCTGTCAAAAGACTGTGATTACAATGTGGACAAAATAGTATTCCTTTTTCGATTAAAGGGACAGCAAACGACTCATGACAACTTTCATGAGGACAAGTTAGGTTTAAAACTTTATTAGGTTTTGTTTTTGGCATGCAGTCTCTTATTTTCTACTCGTCACAAATTTTGCACGATTTATAGCTCTATAAGGAACTATGGATCTTGTTAATATATTTTCGATGGTGATGGCTAAAATAAATATAATTAGTTGCTTTTACCATGAAATAAACAGAACAGATAATGAGAAATGTCTACTATAGCAAGCTCTACTCATAGGATAAACGCCTAAAATCTATTACAGCTTAGAGCAGATCACTTAATGAGTTATGTATACGCTTAACGATGCTATTAACTTTTAAAATATTCAAAACACATCTAAAATTTGCTACACTACGCGCGCATTAGCCAATTCCACAATTAGACTAGTGTTATAACCCATTTTAACTGACAAAGTCTATTTCAAATGAATGCGATATAAGGAATCCGAGCGCAGATTGTACCCAAAGTACATCAAGCGAGGATGACACAATAGCGTATTTATTTGCACCAGACTGCTAACCCAACGCACTAGGTTTGCGACCTAGCCAGCAGGAGAAAAACATGAGTACCACTCAAAGTAGCAATACCCAAGATAGCACCTCTCATAGCCCTACTACAACTGACAACAAATCAGCACCCGCTTACGATAGCGTGACTAATAACATTGTCGTTGCGGCACTCTATAAATTCACGCGCTTTGCAGACTTTGAGCAATACCGTGAGCCAATCTTGAATACCATGCTCGATAACGATGTAAAAGGTACTTTATTGATTGCCGCTGAAGGCATTAACGGTACAATTTCTGGTACACGCCAAGGTATCGATACTGCTCTTGAATATCTGCGTAGTATCGAAGCGATTGGCACGTTTACCTTTAAAGAATCGTATACCAATGAGCAGCCATTCTATCGCACCAAAGTGAAGCTCAAAAAAGAAATCGTTACCATGGGCGTCGAAAACATTGATCCTTTGCAATCGGTCGGTCGCTATGTAAAACCAAGCGATTGGAATGCGCTAATCTCTGATCCTGATGTCATTCTGATCGATACTCGTAACGATTATGAAGTGCAAATCGGCACCTTTAAAAATGCTGTCAACCCAAATACGGAGACCTTCCGTGAGTTCCCAGAATACGTGGCAAAAGAAATGGATCCGGCTAAGCATAAAAAAGTTGCGATGTTTTGCACAGGTGGTATCCGCTGCGAAAAATCTACTGCCTATATGCGTGAGCAAGGGTTTGAAGAGGTTTATCATCTAGAAGGTGGCATCCTAAAATATCTAGAAGAAGTGCCAGCTAGCGACTCTATGTGGGAAGGTGATTGCTTTGTCTTTGACAACCGTGTATCGGTCAATCACAACTTAGAAAAAGGCAGCTACGAGCAATGTTTCGCATGCCGCATGCCCATTACTCAAGAAGAGATGCAAAGCAGTGCTTACATTAAAGGCGAGTCATGCCCGCATTGTATCGACAAAGCAACTGACGAACAAAAGGCACGCTTTCGTGAACGCGAGCATCAAATGCAGCTAGCGAAAAAACGTGGTGAAGCGCATATCGGCAGCGACGTGATAGATGTGATAGAGAAACGCAAAGCCGCTAAGGTTGAAGCACAACGTTTAGCCGATGCAGCAAATCAAGCTAAAAAAAAATAAACCGTCTTACTTTAGGCTAAACAAAAAAGAGAGTGCTCATTTAATTGAGCACTCTCTTTTTTTATAACAAATTATCAGTGCTTATCGAAACCATCAACGCTGATATAGTTGCTCCAATTTAAAAGTGGTACAAGGCAACCGAGTGTAGATGTATATGCAATACTTCAAGCGAGGTTAACGCTGTAATTCTTTTATAGTGGATTGACTATACTAAAATAAGATACGTACGCGGATCGTTTCTTCTACGTCTTTTAGCTGATCTAAAGCGGCACTTGAATCGTTATAATCCACATCCATCACCAGATAACCAACATCACCTTCAGTCATTAAGCTTTGCGCTAAAATGTTGATATGCGCTTCAGCGAACAGACGGTTGATTTGTGATAATACGCCCGGTACGTTTTTGTGAATGTGCAGCAGACGATGCGAGTTTTCTTTGAACGGAACAGATACTTCTGGGAAGTTAACAGCAGTCGCCGTATCACCTTGATCAGAATATCGAACAAACTTATCCGCTACTTCTAAACCAATATTAGCCTGTGCTTCTTGCGTTGAGCCACCGATGTGCGGCGTCAATATAACATTGTCAAACTTACGCAGTGGTGATTCGAACTCTTCGTCAGCAGATTTTGGCTCTTTCGGGAACACGTCAATCGCCGCGCCCAATACTTTACCAGACTCTAGCACAGCGGCTAAGTCATCAATCTCTACGCAAGTACCGCGTGCGGCATTGATGAAGTAGCTGCCTTCTTTCATTTGGGCGAACTGCTCAGCTTTCATCATATAGCGCGTGCTTGGTACATCAGGTACATGCAATGTCACGATGTCGGCAGTTGATAATAACTCTTCTAAGTTACTTACTTGCACGGCATTACCTAGTGGCAATTTGGTCACAGCATCATGATAAATGACTTTCATGCCGAAACTTTCTGCCAATACTGACAGTTGTGAGCCGATAGAGCCGTAACCAACGATACCGATGGTTTTACCACGTACTTCATGTGAGTTCGTCGCAGACTTGCCCCAGCCGCCACGATGTACGGTGGCGTTCTTTTCAGGGATACCACGATACAGCATAATAGCTTCAGCCAATACCAGTTCAGCCACCGAGCGGGTGTTTGAGTATGGCGCGTTAAAGACAGGGATACCTAGGTCGCGAGCTGCTTCCAAATCTACTTGGTTGGTACCGATACAGAAGCAGCCAATACCGATCAGCTTGTGTGCATGCTCAAGTACTTCACGTGTCAATTGAGTGCGCGAGCGGATACCAATGAAGTGGGCATCTTTAATTTTTTCAATGAGCTCATCTTGATCTAAAGCTTGGCTGATATTTTCGATGTTGTGATAGCCAGCGCCTTCCAATACTTTTAGAGCATTGGCATGTAGACCTTCAAGCAATAAAAACCGGATTTTGTCTTTTTGTAGTGATAACGCCATGTGGGAACTGTCCTATAATTGTCTTATAAAATTATCTGCGCGATAATCTATGATGGATGAAACGAAAACAGTCTAGATATCTTACACAAAATTCAACGCCGATGTTAGCAGATTAGATGAATTATTGATTATCTATCCTGAATTTTTTTTATGCTATAGTGAATTATATCCTTCAGTGTTTATTAGTGTGTATTGAACATTAGCGAATAGTTTCTTTACTATACTATTTACGCTTGTGCATGCACATGCCATCATATCGCTCTATAATTACCACAATCACCAACGCCTACTGAGTTGAACACACTTACCTAAAAGTGCAGCTGTCACAACAATGCGGATGTCACTACAATTATGATAAGTATATTTCTATCAATTTAGCGATACAATAATCCCCTTTATACATAGCGCTTGTTTATACCGAGATCTGACCATGACTTCTTTATCTAGCCAAAGCACATCTGAAACCCATACCGCAGCTGTCCAAACTATTTTAAGCACTCTGCTTGAGACTCATCAGTTTGACGCCAGCCAAATCAAAACCGATGCTGAGAGCTTAGAGCATTGGGGTAAAGACTGGACCAAGCATTTTGCGCCTGCCGCTGCCGCCATCGTCTTTCCAAAGACCACCGAGCAAGTGCAATCTATTGTCCTACTTGCCAATGAGCACAATGTCGTCCTGACACCAAGTGGTGGTCGTACTGGTCTATCAGCTGGCGCAGTCGCCGCTAATGGTGAGATTGTCGTCAGTATGGATAAGATGAACCGTATCGGACAGTTCTATCCAGCCGATCGAATAGTTGAAGTCGAAGCCGGTGTCATCACTCAGCAGTTGCAGCAGTTCGCAGAGTCTAAAGACTTGTACTATCCTGTCGACTTTGCCTCAGCAGGATCAAGTCAAATCGGTGGCAATATCGGTACTAACGCAGGTGGTATTAAAGTCATCCGTTATGGCATGACCCGTCAATGGATCATGGGGCTGACTGTCGTCACGGGTAAAGGCGATATCTTGCACCTCAACCGCGGTATGGTCAAGAACGCCACAGGTTATGACTTGCGTCAATTGTTCATCGGTAGTGAAGGCACGCTAGGTTTAGTCACCCACGCGCAAATCAAGCTTGAGCGTCAGCCACAAGACTTAAACGTTATGGTACTTGGCATGGATAGCTTTAACGATGTCATGAATGTACTGGCAGCATTTCAAGCTAAAATTGATTTGACCGCGTTTGAGTTCTTTGACGATGTGGCGATTGATAAACTGATGGCACATGGTCAAGTACAAGAGCCATTTGAATCACGTACCAAGTTTTATACGTTGCTAGAATTCGAAGCGCCTTATGAGCCAATTATGGACAAGGCCATGGCCATATTTGAGCACTGCATGGAACAAGGCTGGGTCGTTGATGGTGTCATGAGTCAGAGCTTGGCACAGGCTGAAGAGCTGTGGAAGCTTCGCGAATACATCTCTGAGACTATTTCAGTATTTACGCCTTATAAGAATGACGTCTCTGTTCTTATCAGTCATGTGCCAGAGTTTATCACTGAGATTGATCATATTGTCAGCAGTAACTATCCTGACTTTGAAGTGTGCTGGTTCGGTCATATCGGTGATGGCAACTTACATCTAAACATCTTAAAGCCTGAAAACATGAGCAAAGACGATTTCTTTGCAGAGTGTCAGGTGGTCAATAAATATGTGTTCGAAACAGTACAAAAATATGGCGGTTCGGTGTCTGCTGAGCATGGTGTGGGCATGACGAAGAAGCCGTATCTGAGCTATAGCCGCAGCGAGACGGAGATTGATTATTTACGAGAGGTCAAAAAAGTCTTTGATCCTAACAATATCATGAACCGCGGTAAGATTTTTGATATGTGATGGGCTGATTACTCACAAGATTGAAGGTATCTTAAACGTTTAACCTACCCTCAATAAAAAAGACGCTAACCCATGAAGGTTAGCGTCTTTTTTTGGCTTATAAAAGCGATAATTTATAGATATAGTAGTATCAGCGCCACCACGAGCAATACGCTTAAAAACCCTTGAATAATCAAAAAGGCTTGATGCGGGGCCGCGATATGGCGAAACATATTACCCAGTGCATTATACGTAATACCTGCGGCTTTCACATGCGGCGGACTGTCGAAGGTTTTTATGACATGCAGAAATTGCTCAGTACGATCAGGAGACCAGCCATGCGGTGCAAATGGCAAGTACGGTGACAGTTGCGTGGCTTGATTTTTGGTCGCTGGTGACCATAACCAACGTTCCAAAAACAGCAAACGCATACGCCAGTCAGCAAAACTACGATGTTCTATGGTCTGCAAGAGCAGCACCTCAACATCTTTATGGCGACTATCTGCAAAAATGCGTTGCTTTAGTGCATATACGTGAGCCTTCTCACCTTCGATGCATTGCAAAAAGTGGCCACTACCATAACATAGCGTACCGGTGATGCCATGCTGCTGATTATAGTCACGTGCATGGCTTTCTACTTCGTCAAATATAGAGGCGCTTAAGCGTGAGGCAATCGTCAGACTACTGACATAAACCAATTGGACCAGAGTTGAGTCTTCTATCTCGTCCCACGTACTGAGTCTATCGGTGTGACTTAAGGGCATAATAAAACAATCCTAAAAAGCCGTTTGAATACGGCTAAACAAAACAAGCAAAGGAAAACGATGCCCGAATAAAAAAGATACTGACTCACAAAAACGTAGCAAATAGTTACCACGTTAGACTGTCATTGCTGGTGTAGCTTGCTATGATAACGAGCGACATAAAGCGACTAAACTGCCAAGTAAGAAATGCTATATAAAAATGCTATCGAATTAATATGAGGTTTTCTTCATACGCACTACCTGAAAATAGTCATAAACGATAGTGAAGATCGTCACATACAAATTTTGTGACTTCCTATCGTCATTTTCAAACAATCATTTTTAAGCGATATTACCTTTAAAAACCATTGTGGTAACGCTGAATTTAACAGGCAAAATAAGATAAAATACACGCATAACTTATTGTAAATACAATGATAAATTATTGTAACGGTAATGTTTTGCGATTGGAATGTTTTTATCACTTTTTTATATAAAAACTTGCCAACGTGACTGCTAAACTCGATTAAGATAATCCATATACAAGGAAGGCGAGTTAAAATACTACAAGTAGTAAACTCGGCCAGACTGACCACGTATCAGGTCAATACAGAATTCACGCTACCCTATTAGCTATGATTAACAACCATAAATATTCAAAACAGGAACATTATGAGCAAGATAGAAAAACTAGATGACCTTCACCTAACGATTGCTGAGATCAAGAAAAAAGATTACCCTCAATTAAAAGAATTGATGGACCGTGTTTATGTCAACTTAGGCGGCGCATGGTCAAAAACCACTATCCATACGTTGATTGATGCCTTTCCTGAAGGGCAGATTGCAATGTTTGATCATGATCAGCTGATCGGTATCGTTCTCTCTATGCGCGTGGACTATGCCAAGTTCTCTAACCCACATACTTATGACGATTTGATTGGTCAAAAAGAGATTATTAGAGATAACCCAGAAGGGGACGCGATTTATGGTTTAGATGCCTTGATTGATCCAGAATATCGTGGCTATCGCTTAGGACGTAGATTATATGATGCGCGCAAAGAGCTGTGTCGTCAGCTGAACTTCCGTGCGATTTTAGCCGGTGGTCGTATTCCTAACTACCATAATCATCAAGACCTCACCCCTGGCGACTATATCGATGCGGTTGCTGCTCGTGAAATCCATGACTCTGCGCTGTCATTCCAATTATCGAATGGCTTTATCGTCAAGCGTATCTTGACTGCTTATTTACCAGATGATGCTCAGTCTAAAGGTTTTGCCACCCTGCTTGAATGGGCTAATATTTATTATGAGCCAAAAGACTACAAGCCAAACACGCGTAAGTCTGAAGTGCGTATTGGTGGTATTCAGTGGCAGATGCGTGAAGTAGAGTCACCTGAAGAGTTATTACAACAAGTCGAATTCTTTGTCGATATCATGGCTGATTACAACTCAGATTTTGCCTGCTTGCCAGAGTTTTTCAACGCGCCATTAATGGGTCTATGTGAGTCAACGGATCAAAACATTGCCATTCGATTTTTGGCAGAATATACCGAGTGGTTCAAAAATGAGATATCGCATCTAGCGGTCAGCTACAACGTAAACGTCATCTGTGGCTCTATGCCATTACTAGATGAAGACGACACCTTGTATAACGTCAGCTACCTGTGTCGCCGCGATGGTACGGTTGAAGAACAGCGCAAAATCCATATTACCCCACATGAGCGCAGCGCTTGGGTCATCGAAGGCGGTGATGAAGTTAAGGTGTTCGATACAGATGCTGGGCGCATTGGTATCTTGGTTTGTTATGATGTTGAGTTCCCCGAACTTGCTCGTCTCTTAGCACTTGATGACATGGATATCTTGTTTGTGCCTTTTTGGACAGACACGAAAAACGGTTATTTACGTGTACGTCATTGTGCCCAGGCACGCGCTATTGAAAACGAATGCTATGTGATGATTTGTGGCTCAGTTGGTAACTTACCGCAGGTAGAAAGCCTAGATATTCAGTATGCTCAGTCATCTATTTTTTCACCATCAGATTTTGCATTCCCACATGATGCGATCATGGCAGAAACCACAGCCAATACCGAAATGGTGTTTTTCTCTGATTTGAACCTAGACAAACTGACCCATGTGCGTAACGAAGGCTCAGTTCATAACCTGATTGACCGCCGTGATGACTTATTCAGTCTAAAATGGAAAAAGAAAGCCAAAATTCCAGCCAGTAAACTGACTGATGAAGAACGCCGTGAAAACTCAGGCAGCGTACTTATAGGCAACCCTTTACAGGACCGCGCGCAAAAGCCTTAATCAAGTGGGTAAGAGAAACCACCTACTAACAATCATATAATCAAATTTGTGAATAACACGGCTGATATTTCAGCCGTTTATTTTATCTACTAAAAACATGTAGGATAGCCAAGCAGCCACTATGACGACTGATATTGATAATAAAGAGCACCTTCCTACAAAAACATCCAGACAAAAAGTAATATCTGTATTTAAGACGGTGCTGTTATACGGTCTGATGTTTATTGTGATTTATACCGCGATCAACTGGTGGCGACAACCTGTCATGCCAGCCAATCCACAGTTGCAATTGATTGACTATCAAGGACAAGCGGTTGATTTAGCCGCGCTGAGTAATGAGCAGCCGACACTGGTATACTTTTGGGGTACGTGGTGTTCAGTCTGTAGCTTCACCTCTCCAACGATAAACAAGCTGGCCGCCACAAATAATTATCCTGTTGTTACTATCGCTGTTCAATCAGGTTCTAACCAAGAGTTGCAGAATTACCTGACTGAAAAAGACTTTAACTTTACAACGGTAAACGACCAAGAAGGTTATATCTTTGATGATTGGCAAGGACAAGTCACACCATCCTATGTCATTCTAAAAGATGGTGAGATGACGCAAGGGCTAACGGGCATTCAGCCACTCTGGTCATTGAAGTTACGGCTGTGGTTATCATCTATTTTTTAGTGCTTAATTAGTACGGAAACAGTTCTTGTAACCTTAACAAATAGATAATCAATATTCTAATACGTATGATTTAATAGAAGACATATGACTGATAGGCATGATTGATTTTTGCTAAAGTTAGAGTGAAATGGACCAGCTCTTTTTACCCTACCCTTTTTGTCATATAATAGCTGCCGATCCAAATATTTTTTCTCATTATTTTTACCAGCACATTTTATGTTGCAATCGTCTCATTACCATTTATTATTGACGTCACTATTTGCGCAATAATGAGCGACAATGGTTATTTATTGACATGATGGTTGATAAACCGACTATGATGAGCAATATACCTATTATTATATTAGCAATTAAGCAGTAATAACTCAGCATAAATCCCAGTATTATATTGAACGTTGAGCCTTGTATCCGGTTTTGAACCGACACACAAACCTACCCTTTAAAAAGATACCTTCTATGACTGATAAAAGTACCGACACACCAAGCCAAGACTACAAAGATACACTAAACCTCGCAGACACGCCATTTGCGATGCGCGCAAACCTTGCCAAACGTGAGCCAGATTGGCTGGCAGCTTGGGAAGCAGATGATGTGTATGGCAAAATTCGTCAAGCGCGTATCGGTGCTCCTAAGTATATTTTGCACGATGGTCCTCCATACGCTAACGGTCAGATTCACTTAGGTCATGCGGTTAACAAAGTACTAAAAGACATTATCGTAAAGTCAAAAACGTTATCGGGCTTTGATGCGCCTTATGTACCTGGTTGGGACTGTCATGGTCTGCCAATCGAACAAAAGGTCGAAGCCAAAGTCGGTAAAGTCGGCAAAAAGGTCTCAGCAACAGAATTCCGTGGCCTGTGCCGTGAGTACGCGAGCACCCAAATCGAGCTCCAAAAAACTGACTTCAAACGTTTGGGTATCTTTGGTGATTGGGACAATCCTTATTTGACTATGAACTTTCATCAAGAAGCCAATATCGTACGTGCGCTTGCCAAAATCTATGACAACGGTCACGTCACTCGCGGTATGAAACCCGTCAACTGGTGCTTGGACTGTAGCTCTGCGCTTGCAGAAGCAGAAGTCGAATACCAAGACAAGGTATCAGACGCTATTTATGTAAGCTTTGATGTGCTCGATACTGATAAAGTGGCTGCATTGGCCAACTTAGGCAATATTGCCGCCATCATTTGGACAACGACCCCTTGGACGTTGCCTGCTAACCAAGCCATCGCCGTCAGCCCTGACAGCGACTATAGTGTCGTCGCGACTGAAAAAGGCAACTTTTTATTGGCGACCGATCTGGTCGAAACGGCAGTAACAGAACTTAAGCTAGAAAATAAAGGCATCCTAGCGACGGTATCAGGCAGTGATCTTGAAGTCCTACGTGCCCAGCATCCATTGATTGAAGACCGCCAAGTACCGCTTATCTTAGGTGATCACGTGACCACTGATAGTGGTACTGGCTTAGTCCATACGGCTCCTGGTCATGGTCTAGACGATTATATCGTTGGTCTTAAATATAATTTGCCAGTTGAAAATCCAGTGAGTGGTACTGGTGTTTATTTAGAAAGCGCAGCCGTCTTCGCTGGCGAGCATATCTATAAAGCTAATCCACAAATCATCGCCGCCTTACAAGACAATGGTCACTTAATCAGCCATACCAAAATTGAACATAGCTATCCACATTGCTGGCGTCATAAGTCACCGATTATCTTCCGTGCAACGCCTCAATGGTTTATCAGCATGGAAGCCAAAGGCCTACGTGATCGTGCGCTTGCTGACATCGCTTCAGTCAACTGGACGCCAGCATGGGGTCAGAACCGCATCGAATCTATGATGAATGGTCGTCCAGATTGGTGTATCTCACGTCAGCGTACATGGGGCGTGCCAATTACTTTCTTTACTCACAAAGAAACAGGCGAGTTGCATCCAAACACGCTTGAGCTGATGGAAGTCGCGGCACAAAAAATTAATGAAGGCGGCGTTGAAGCTTGGTTTGATGCCAGCTGTGAAGACTTCTTAGGCGCAGAAGCGGCTGACTATGACAAAGCGACTGATACCTTAGACGTTTGGTTTGACTCAGGCACGACGCATTTTGCCGTACTTGATCAGCGTGATGAATTGACCAATCCAGCGGACATGTACTTAGAAGGCTCTGATCAACATCGCGGTTGGTTCCAGACATCATTACTAACCTCAGAAGCCATGTACGAGCGTCCACCGTTCAAGCAAGTATTAACCCATGGTTTTGTGGTCGATGAAAACGGTCGCAAGATGAGTAAGTCACTCGGCAACATCATCACCCCGCAAGAAGAGATCAATAAAACAGGCGCTGATATGCTGCGTTTGTGGATTGCTTCTAGCGACTATCGTTATGAGATGAGCGCAGGTAAAACGGTCTTTAAAGGTGCGATCGATATGTATCGCCGTATCCGTAATACCCTACGTTTCTTGCTTGCCAATACCGATGACTTTGATCCGGCGACCAACAGTATTGATATCAATGAGCTAGTAAGCCTTGATAAATTCATCATCGAGCGTGCACAGACAGTACAAGCACAAATCATCAGCGCTTATGATGCGATGGACTTTCACCAAGTCACTCAACATATCACCGCGTTTTGCTCGCAAGATTTGGGTAGCTTCTACTTAGACATTATTAAAGACCGTCAATATACGACACAGACTGATGGTCAGCCGCGCCGCTCTGCGCAAACGGCTATCTACCATATCGTTCAAGCGCTTATTCGCTGGATTACGCCAATCTTGTCATTTACTGCCCAAGAAGCATGGGAAGTATTGGAAGGTAAAAATGGAAATGAAGCTGGCTATGTCTTCACCGAAGGCTGGTATGAGTTCCCAGCTCTTGAGCTAAGTGCTATTAGTAATGACGACTGGCAACGTATCATGCGCGCTAAAGATATGGTGAATAAAAATATCGAAACTGCACGTGGTGAGAAAATCATCAATGCCAATCTATCTGCTGATGTGAACTTATATGCTGATGGTGCGATGCATGAGAGCTTAGCCAAGCTTGGCGAAGAGCTGCGCTTTGTACTCATTACCAGTAGTGCAACCTTAAAGCCAATGAGCGATGCACCTGCTGGAAAAGTAAATCTAGAGGGTCAAACCGAAGGCAATGCAGAAGAATCTACAGATTTAGTGGTAGATATCAGTGCTGCTACTGGCACCAAATGCGTACGCTGCTGGCATATCCGTGATGACATCGGCACAGATAGCGCACACCCTGAGCTATGCGCACGCTGTGTGACTAACGTCAGCGGTGATGGCGAGGTGCGTCATTATGCCTAACTCAACAGACCCATTAGAGCAAAAGCAGGTGCATACTCAGAGCGATGGCTCACCTGAGCCTGCTCATGCGACGATAGGGAATTCATCAACGCCGAAAGGTCGCCTGACGAAAACACCAAAAGTTCTCGCTAATGGCAGTCGCGCCTTTACCTGGTACTTACTATCATTGGTCGTGGTTATCATCGATCAGTGGACGAAATGGCTGGCTGAAACCAAGCTGACTTTTCATGAGCCAGTGCCTGTAATTGAGCCGTTCCTTAATTGGACGTTGGCATACAACTATGGCGCCGCTTTTAGCTTTTTAGCAGATGCTGGTGGTTGGCAGAAGTGGTTTTTTTCAGGATTGGCATTATTGATGTCACTGTTCTTAATCGGCTATTTGATTAAAGCGCCGCGCACAGCCAAACTGCTATCTACAGGCTTAGCACTCGTACTCGGTGGTGCAATTGGTAATCTAATCGATCGCCTGCTACATGGCCACGTCATCGACTTTATTCATGTGCATAATGCCGATGTCTGGCATTATCCTATCTTTAATATTGCGGATATGGGCATCAGTATCGGTGTGGCGATGATTGTCATTGATATGCTGTTCTTGGAAAAGAAGCGTGAAATGCCACGAGCATAGTTGAAAGCAGTTAAATAAAATGGTTTAACTTATAAATAAAAAAGGTGGTTTACGCATTCGTAAGCCACCTTTTTTTTCTTACTCTTTCTTAGCAAGCTGCTGTCCCTTTATATTAAAGAATCTAGCAAACCTTTTAAGAATGATATATCTCCACCAGCCAATATAAATAAGAACCCTGCCATATTAATGACGACAGTCAAATAATACACGGCACGGAATTCAGCCTTTTGTGACTTATGACGAAGATAAGTCTGCGCAACCAGGGCTCCCACCCAACCGCCAAGCACACTGAGTAGATGCAACGTCGACTCAGGTGTACGCCAGTCACCACTTTGGGCAGCGGCTTTATCTTTGGCATACGTAATATAAGTGATAATGCCCAATGCGGCATACCAACCAACGACTAGCCAGCTCAACTTACTCATAGCTGCCAGTAATATTAAGACACCGTAAAACCCGACACCTAAAAACAGACGCTTTTGCTGTCCTGCTTCAAAATCAGCTTGGGTACTGCGCTTATGATTGCGCTGACGGATTTGCTTATTTTTTTGCGACATTTTCTGTTGTACAAATTCGAGCTCTTGCACATCTTTTGCCTGCATGCGTCCTTGATTGTCTTGACCGAGTGTAAAAACCACTTGCTCACCGACATCCGGACGACGACGCGCTTTAAACTCATTGATATGAAAGAATACAGAGTCGCCATTCTCCGTTTCGATAAAACCAAAGCCTTTATCGTCTTGCCACTTTTTAACTTGCCCCTGCTGTTTACTAGCCATCGATATGCCCGCTCTCTCTTAAATTCGCTAAATATAGTATAGTTGAGTTCAGATAATTCTGATACAAGGAAACCGAGTGCAAGCTATACATTAGTATGGTTAGCGAGGATGACGGTGTAGCGGACTTATATGGACTTGACTACACGCTATTTGCGTTACACTTTTTACGCTTACATACACTGTCAGATGACTTATCATTTCTCATATTATTTTTTGATTTAATATCCCAATTTCGCAACGAATGGCCTCTGACTATGACCGACTCACAATTTATCAATCCCAATGAAGACACCCGTATCACTCACGGCAGTCTTGTAAAGCTACATTTTGAAGTATCACTAGAAAATGGCACGGTGATTGACTCTACTTTTAGCCGCGATGCCCCTGTGACTTTGACCATTGGTGATGAGAGTTTATTACCAGGCTTTGAACAAGTACTGATGAATTTACGTGCGGGTGATACACGCTCCGCTCATCTTGAGCCAGAGCAAGCGTTTAGCGATTGGAATCCTGATAATATTCAGCATTTCAGCCGTACTCAATTTGCACTGATCGCTGACAATCCTGAGATTGGCATGATGGTTGAGTTTGAAGACAAAGGTAAAAACACCTTGCCTGGTACGATTAGCGCCATCGATGATGACCAAGTCGAAGTGGACTTCAATCACCCACTTGCCGGGCAATCGCTGCTGTTTAAAGTAAAAATATTTAAAGTGACACCACCTGGTGTGACTGGCATAAAGCTCATCTAATACAATAATAAGGACACAACATGCAATATCAAAAACTGCCACAAATCGATGAAGATGTTTCTAAAATTTGTCTAGGTACGATGACATGGGGACAGCAAAATACTGAGTCCGAAGCGCATGAGCAAATGGACATGGCGTTGAGCGAAGGTGTAAACTTTTGGGACACGGCGGAGATGTATCCATCGCCACCGGATAAAGACAAGCAAGGTGACACAGAACGCTTCATGGGTACTTGGTTTAATAAAACCAAACAACGTGACAAAGTCATTCTTGCCAGCAAAATATCACCGATGGGGTTTTTGCGTGATGGGCAGACACGTTTTAACGCTAAGCATATCAGCAGTGCTATCGATGACAATCTGGCCCGCTTGCAAACAGACTATATCGATATTTACCAACTGCATTGGCCTGAACGTCAAACGAACTTTTTTAGTCAGCTTGGTTATACTGAAGAGATGGCATCGCAACCGCTAGATGATTTGACACCTTTTCTAGAGACCATTCAAGCATTGAACGATGAGATTAAAAAAGGTCGCATTCGTGCGTATGGTCTATCGAACGATACTGCATGGGGACTCATGCGTTATCTCTGGGAAGCGGATAAAAATGGTTTAATACCACCTCTTACTGTGCAAAACCCTTATAGTTTATTAAACCGCTTATATGAAATAAACATGGCGGAGATTGCTCATCGTGAGAATGTTGGCTTACTCGCCTATTCTCCCCTCGGCTTCGGTGTATTGTCAGGTAAATATCTTGATGGTAAACGCCCAACAGGTGCGCGCCTTACTATGTATGACCGCTTTGCCCGCTATACCAATGAAGAAGCAATATCAGCAACCGTTCAATACGCCAAGATTGCCGCTGATGCAGGATTGGATATGGCACAAATGGCATTGGCTTTCGTTAACTCACGCTCGTTTGTCACCAGTAATATCATTGGGGCAACCACGCTAGAGCAGCTTAAATCTAACATCGATAGTGTTAATTTGACCCTAAGCGCAGATGTATTAGAGGCGATTGAGGCGGTACATACTCAGCATCCTAATCCGTCACCTTAACTTAATCTGACTTATAGCTATTGAAAAGAAAAAGGCGCAAATCGCGAGAATTATCACTGCGATTTGCGCCTTTTTTATTTCTGCTTACTTATCAATTCAAGCAAGCCTGATACTTAAGAAAACTTATGCTTTAGATGTTTTTTCTTGAGCCAGTTTTTCTTGAGATGCTTTTGTCAGTACTCTCGAATGCAATTCAGCCAATCCTTCTTGCATACGTGCTTGCAAAATATTGGTAATCTCACTCTTATTTAAGCCTTTAGGATCTATTGGCTCAAGTGGCAATACATAAGCCGTCACATCCTTACTATCCAGTACTTTTTTCAGGCTATCTTTCATCGTCAGCTTGCCATAATAAGGCAGCTCTTCACTCAACGTGCCATCTCTATTGACATAAGCAATTACGAGAGGACGCACAGGAACATCAGCATCTATCGCTGCTTGCAGCAGTGTGCCATGGATACGCTTGATTTTTTTGCCATCGGTAGTGGTTGCCTCTGGAAAAAAGATAACCGAAAACCCCTTACTTAGGAAATTGGCAATCTGCATCGCGACCGTGCCTGCATCACCGGATCCACGCTCGATAAACACCGTACCTGCCGCATGAGCCAATTTACCAAATACCGGCCAATCGCCGATTTCTGCTTTGGATAAGAAAAAGGCTGGGCTCAAAGTGCCTACCACAGGAATATCCATCCATGACACATGGTTAGATACCCACAGACCATGGTGCTGCTCTACTCGCTCGACTGCAATGACTTTTACACCAAAAGAGCCTGCCATTTTTCGGCAAAAGGCCTGAATATAGCGTGGTAGTGTTTCGCGTGGTGGCTGTTTGAAAGCACCGATACGTTGAGCGGCGCGTAGTCCACCAGCAATAGTGGTGGTCATGCCAGCGATTTGTTTACCGCGACCGAATTGCTGTCTGAGTGAAAAGCCTGACTTTGATTGGCTCATCTGTATCCCTCGTGGTTAAAAACGTATGATTGTATATCTTAAATAAACGCAGTGAGTATAACAAAATTTATGAACTCAGTGATGATTTGTTCACTGAGTTATGGATGCCTTTTGTTAGCATTGGACACTCATCATCTTTCCCTCACCTTGATGCTACCCACATTAAATATCTTAGCATGATTAAAAGTCTACTAAACGAATTGATGGTATAGTCGATTCAATATAATTTGGATACAAGCAAGCCGAGCGAAAGTGCTACAAATAGTAGACTCAGCAAGACTGACACTGAGTCCAGTTTATAAAGGATTGGCTATAGTACGCATATATTCAATAAAAGAGGCCTAATTACCAACCTTGTAACATAAAAGCATCGATATTTAGGCTAATACGCTTTAACATCAAGTGATAAGACCACATATAGAAGGTCATACAAAAGCTATTTCGACGTTTGTTAAAACGTTTATTAAATTGATAATAGCGATATATCTACTTTATTAAATAGGTGACACTCTTTGGATTATTTTGAAAGACATGAAGGTGGCGAACGCGCCATTATAGTACATTTAGACATCCGCCAAATTCAGGATCCTGACGATCTGGGTGAATTTGAGCTATTGGCAGATTCAGCTGGTGCAGATCGCTTGGCACTGGTCACCGGCTCACGTGCACGTCCCGATGCCAGATATTTCGTTGGTAGCGGTAAAGCAGAAGAGATAGCAGAAATGGTACGCGAGCATGATGCAGATATCGTGCTTTTTAACCACAGTTTATCACCCTCACAAGAGCGTAATATCGAAGCATTGGTGAAGTGCCGCGTGTTAGACCGTACTGGTCTGATTTTGGATATTTTTGCTCAGCGTGCCCGTACTTATGAAGGTAAGCTTCAGGTTGAATTGGCACAGCTGAATCATTTATCAACGCGTTTGGTCCGTGGTTGGACGCATTTGGAACGTCAAAAAGGTGGTATCGGTCTGCGTGGGCCAGGTGAGACTCAGCTTGAGACCGATCGTCGCTTGCTACAAGTGCGCGTCATGCAGCTCAAGAGTAGAATTGAGAAAGTCAGACAGACACGTGCGCAAGGTCGAGCCCGCCGTCAAAAATCAGACGTACCGACTATTTCACTCGTTGGTTATACCAATGCTGGCAAGTCCACTTTGTTTAATCGTTTGGTCGATGAAAACATCTATGCTGCTGATAAATTGTTTGCAACACTCGACCCGACGCTACGCCGTTTAGATTGGCAAGGTGTGGGCCGTGTGGTATTGGTCGATACAGTAGGTTTTGTCCGTCATTTGCCACATGAATTGGTCGAGTCGTTCCATGCGACACTAGAAGAAACGCTAGAGGCAGACTTATTATTACATGTCATCGATTCTTCTAGTGAAGACATGCATGAGCAAATTCAGGCGGTCAAAGATGTACTGGCTGAAATCGACAACGATGTGCCTGTGCTCAATGTCTACAACAAAATCGATTTAACCGATGAGCCTGCACGTATCGGCTATGCCAGCGAAGGTGAACCTAACCGTGTCTATGTGTCTTCTAGAGAAAACTTGGGCATGGAAGAACTATCATTAGCCGTGCAGCAGTTACTCACGGGTACATTAACCACTTTTGATTTGACGCTTCCTTATCATGCAGGGCAATTAAAAAACGCTTTGTACGAGCTCGGTGTTATCCAACAAGAAAGCTATGATGACAGTGGTCATGAGTGCTTAACGATTCGCCTCCCAAGTGATAGGTTGAGACAGCTACTTGGTCAAGCAGATCTAGATCCAGTAGATGTCCTGCCGCTTGCCCAAGCCACGCTACTGATGCCTGTACTTGAAGAATTTGAGCAGCCTGATGAGGTTGAAGAGCAGACAATGACTGAAGCAGAAGAAAAAGCGTTTGACGAGTTTGATGCGCTGAATACTGAAGCAGAAAATCTATCGAAATAGCTAAATTCTAAAACAATGTTTTAAGCATTTAAGTTATAGACAATAAGAGGATGATATCCATTGGTATCATCCTTTTTTATGGCCTATATATTTAAATTTCATATACGGCTGAGGCAGTTTGTAGACTAATAAAGGTTGATGCCCTAGCAATTTTATAGTGGGCAGACTATATTCAGTCCAAACAACAAAGCGCCTTATTACCTTATAGACTTTATTAGTTTGTCTACTCTGTATATAATCGCCTGTTATACATTCAACAAACATTGAGACATAGGACACGCTTAATAAGGCATTATTACCTATACTGACTTTGCGCTTATTCTATTTATCTCTGACTTGGCCAGCATTTCTTATGAAATCTACTCACTTATCTAGCATGCCTCTATGGCTCGCCGTAATCTTGACTTTGGCGCTAGTTATTCTTGTCCGTGAATCAGCCGTTATCCTCTGCCAATGGGCAGGTATCGAAAAAGCCGCCAATATTGTCGGGCTGGTCGCTATGTTTTGTATCTTGATGTCCTGGCGATTGCTCAAAGGTTTGCCAAGTTGGCTAACGCAAGCCAGTAATACCCTATTGGTCGATAGTGGCTTTGCTTTTTTGCCCGTCTCTGCTGGTGCAGGATTGCTACTCTTTGCCTTAGGTGATGAGCTATGGGGCGTAATGGCTACGATGATTATCAGTGTGCTGATTCCACTGTGGGGCTTGGCGATTCTTTCCAATCGCTGGCTAAATGACAATGTTAGTACAAACACTACCTCTGTTGAAGAGCACAAATAATAGCTGTGAGCAATATGAACAAGGAAAAGGTATGAGTTTTGACAGTGTATTTGTGACGACCCTAGCAGCCATCGTACTAACCTTGGCGGCACATGTCATTGCTCGATTGCTGGCACGTAAGATTTCATGGTTGCCAATGGTGATTACCGCGTTAGCGCTTGTTCTTTTATTCTTGTTCCTTTTGCAATGGGATTACAATGATTACTACAGTGCTGCAAAGCCCGTATTTGATCGTCTGTTAGGGTATGTCACTGTATTATTGGCAATGCCTTTGGCCGCGATGAGCTTTAAAGGGTTACCAGTCAAAAAGCTCATGTTAATCGTCACTATTGCGAGTCTTGTAGGTGCATTATTACCCATGTCATTGGCATATCTGTTTTCGCTAAGTCACGACACCATACTCGCTTTTGCAACACGGTCAGTGACCACGCCGATTGGTCTGAGCGTCGCCGATTTGATTAAAGCACCACTTGCCATGGCGAACTTAATTATCATTGTCTCAGGGCTTATCGGTGGAGCTTTAGCGCGCTTTTTGTTTCGTGGTATCGATGATGACCGTGCTAAAGGCCTAGCGCTTGGCTTAGCTGCTCATGCTTTTGGTACCGTGGAAGCTTGGCAAATCAGTCATACTGCCGGACGTTACGCTGCATTTGGGTTGGCAGTAAACGGTCTGGTAACAGCCATCTGGGTACCTATTTTTATCAGTGCCGTTGTCAGTTAATTTTGGGTAAAAACCACTTAATCATGTCAAATAACTTTTGATTCTTATCGAATAGCTTTTATCGGCTTTGAATTAATGATAGGGCTGTATGAGTAAACATGCATTAGTACTGACACTCAGTCACCATAATTAAAACTGTTAGAGTGTTGATTTTTTTACAATTTAAAACTGGCTTTCCGATTTTTTGTCGATAATCATATGCGTTAAAAATTTATTATATGTTATAGTAAGCAACTATTATTTTTTGTATCTATTACGAGTGGTTTCTAGTTAAACGTGGTTTTTCTAGGTTGCTATATTCCTTATAGCTATAAAATCCGACAAGCCCAATAACCGCTTAAATGCGAAAAACGAAGCGCCTATAGGCAAAGTAATTTGCTATTACTCGATAAAAAGTGATAACCCTATGATAAACGTTGCAACCTTAGTGACTCGCTGCTTGTCTCCTATTTTTTTGACCACTGTTGTTCTATCAACTTTATCCGTTTATGCTCAAGCTGAGAACATAACAATTTATAAGGATAAAAGTGGGAAAGTATTAATGACTAACGTCAATCCCAGTGGTAATTTTGATCAATTTACTAAAAAAGTGCAGGTGAATTACTACAAAAGCTCTAAGTTGTATGATGGCAGTAATAACGGTTATAGCAGCAATAATGATTACGGTAGCAGCGCTGCTAGTAACAGTGGCACCCGCAACGCTTATGATAGCTATATTCGTGACTCTGCCCAACGTCATGGCGTAGACCCTGCCCTCATGAAAGCAATGATGCATACAGAATCAGCTTTTAATCCAAACGCGCGTTCACCAGTCGGTGCACAAGGTCTGATGCAGCTTATGCCAGCGACAGCTCGCCGTTTCAAAGTGAGCAACCCTTGGAACCCTGCTGATAATATTGAAGGCTCAGCCAAATATATCGCTTGGCTTATGCGCCGTTTTGACAATAGAATTGAGTATGCAGTCGCAGGCTATAATGCGGGTGAAGGAAACGTCGATAAATACGGTGGCATCCCTCCTTTTAAAGAAACACAGAACTATGTTAAAAAAGTCATGAGCCGCTACCATAGCTTATATAAAAATGACTCAGGGCTGTCTGGTGCGAGCATGAGCGCCAGTAACCAAACTAGTAATACGAGCGGTGGTCTAAAAAATGTCAGTTATGGCACCAGTAGTAATAATGCCAGTTATACCAATTCTGCTTATGCGGCCTTACGTTAAACTATAGAAATCATATACAAACAATCAGACATAAAAAAGCCCGTTAATAAATTAACGGGCTTTTTTATGCTTGGAGACTCTATTTTATAGTTGAATTCAAATAATTTCGATACAAGGAAATCGAGTGCAAGCTATACATTAGTATGCTTAGCGAGAATGACGATGTAGCGGATTTATATGGATTTGACTATACCTCTTATAATGCAGGTGATAAAGTCAGACTACGAATGCTGAATAAAATTTTACTCCACACGCATAGCCATTCCCAATGTAAAAGCTTACTTGTTAGCTGCTTGAGTAGCCGCAACTTCAGCAGCAAAATCTTCTTGCTTCTTCTCGATGCCTTCGCCAACTTCTAGACGTTTGAAACCTAGTACTTTTACGCCTTCAGCTTTTAGTACGTCACCAACTTTTTTGTCGTTGTCCATAACGTACGGCTGACGCAATAAAGTAACTTCTTCTAGGTACTTACGCAGGCCACCTTCGATCATTTTTTCAACGATGTTGTCAGGCTTGCCAGACTCACGAGCTTTTGCTTCGATGATGTCTTTTTCGCGCGCTAACAAATCAGCAGCAACGTCTTCGTCATCAATCGCAACAGGGTTGAATGCAGCGATATGCATGGCAAGGTTCTTACCAGTGTCTGCAGCGCCGCCTTCGAAAGAAACCACTACACCGATACGTAGACCATGACGGTATGCAGCGATGTTTGCACCTTCAAGTACTTCAACACGGCGGATCTGAATGTTCTCACCGATTTTTTGTACTAGTGATACACGTGCTTCTTCAACGCTTTGGCCATTACCATATGGTAATTCAGCGATCGCAGCAACATTAGTTTCGTTGTTTTCTAGAGCGATGCTAGCTACTTGCTCTGCAAACGCATTGAAGTTTTCGTCTTTTGCAACGAAGTCAGTCTGACAGTTAACTTCTAACAAAAATGCTTTGTTTTCGCCTTGAGCGATGATGATTGCGCCGTCAGCTGCGATGTTACCCGCTTTTTTAGCTGCTTTGGCTTGACCAGACTTACGCAAGTTATCAATGGCAGTTTCAACATCGCCGTTTGATTCTTCTAACGCTTTTTTACATTCCATCATGCCAAGACCAGTACGGTCACGCAATTCTTTTACCATTTTGGCAGATACTTTTACTTCTGACATAAGAGTCACCTTAGTATTGTTATGTGAGGTACAGTCAAGTCCATATAAATCCGCTACATCGTTGTATCAGAATTATTTGAATTCAACTGTCGTGCTTAACTTTTGCTGATGTTGCTTTACTGTCTAGCTATACAATCAAGTTGTACGATGTTGCTCTTGTTGTGAGGAAAGCGTTCGTTATGTCGCTATCACAGGAACTGTATATAGCGACAGAAGGTATAGGCGATAATACTCGCCTATTAACGAGCTATCCATCAACAACAAGGCATGACGAGTAAAACTACATCATGCCTATTGTAAGCTTGTACGCTGTTAATAACATTATATGGATACTGATAAAGGTACTATCAAGTTATCCTTACAACGTTAAACCTTTCAGGTCAGCTATTTATTCTGCTGGAGTAGCAGCTTCTTCTGCAGCTGGAGCTTCTTCAGTAGCAGCAGGTGCTTCTTGCTCAGCTTTACCACCAGCTTGAGTTTGTGCGTATTCTTTACCGGCAATGATAGAATCAGCCATAGAAGTAACATACAAAGTCACAGCACGGATAGCATCATCGTTAGCTGGAATGATGTAATCAACGTTATCTGGGCTAGAGTTAGTATCAACGATACCGATAACTGGGATACCCAAATTCTTGGCTTCTTTGATAGCGATCGCTTCGTGATCTACGTCTACTACGAAGATAGCGTCAGGTAGGCCGCCCATGTCTTTAATACCGCCTAGTGAACGCTCAAGTTTTTCCATATCGCGAGTACGCTCTAACGCTTCACGCTTAGTTAGCTTAGCGAAAGTACCGTCTTCTGCTTGCTTCTCAAGCTCTTTTAGACGATTGATTGACTGGCGTAGTGTTTTCCAGTTAGTCAACATACCACCTAACCAGCGATGGTCAACGTATGGCATGCCAGCGCGAGCAGCTTGCTCACGGATGATGCCGCTTGCAGCGCGTTTAGTACCAACAAACAATACTTTGTTTTTCTTAGCAGCTAGGCCATTTACGTAAGTCAATGCTTCGTTAAACGCTTTTACTGTATGCTCTAGGTTGATGATGTGAATCTTGTTACGTGCACCAAAGATGTATGGTCCCATTTTTGGGTTCCAAAAACGTGTTTGGTGACCAAAGTGAGCGCCGGCTTGTAGTAAGTCGCGCATTTCGATTTTGGTTGGATTCTTTGTAGCCATGTGAAATATTCCTATTGGTTGGGTTATGCCTCCACATCACAAAAACTGCCTATCTAGCGACACGCATCTGCTAACGGTTAATGTTTATTGAGACAGCACTAACCTTTTTGCAAATTAATCAAGTCGCCAAACACCCAGCAATTCTTTGCCATGATGTGTGTGTCATTGGTTGGTTTAAAAAAGAAGCTATGCTCAGATTTCAGAAATACTCTCAAACCTAAACTATAAAGCAAATTATAAAATAGCTGCGCCGTATTTTATCATATAACTTACTGTAATCGCCAGTAATTTATCAGTATAACGCAGCAAAGTAAAAGTGAGATATCACCATATTAACAGACAAAAAAAGCGACACAGATGCGTCGCTTTTTCGGGAATTACTTTGGCTGCATATCATTTGCGCTATCTTAGGTTATGCAATGCAAATACCTATCACAGCTTTATGACCATGCCAAGTAAATGGCGTGACATAGCTTTGACGGTCTTTAGGCAAATAAGACACGCTAGGCGCACTTTCTACAATATGCGGTGGAGAAATAATAAACTCCGAACCAAACTCTGTACGAGCATTACCAGAGATAGTATTGGCCATTTCACCTAGCAAATCCTTCATCATTATGATTGATGAGTCAGGCTCTCCCATGACTTTTAACACCTCTCGCAACATCACGCTTGGTGCACTCACGTACACGCAGCCTTCGAGAGGGCCAGATATTTCAATCACACCACTATAATCATAACCAATAGCACTTCTGTTATGATTCAGATAAGGGGTATCAATAGATACTTCTGAGCCATCAATCTGTGCAAAAAATGCATTGATTGAGCTAAGAAACACACCTAGTTTTTCTACTTTGACCATAATATATTAATATCCGTCTTTATTACGCGGCAGTGTCGTTAATCTTGCAAACAAACCACGATCTCGCCAACTTGTGAATGCCAAGTGATGGGGATAATAAAAGAACGCTCATTGTTCGGCAACACAATACTTTGCGGAGAGCCTTTAAACACAAGTGGCACAGAGATGTGAAACTCTGGACCAAACTCTTTACGCGCATTGCCTGCGATAGTATTAGCGACTTCACCAGCCAAATCTATATAATTTTCATCACTTTTGTCCGTTTCACCCATACTATCCAATATAGCAGACAATAACTGCTGCGTTGCCGAGAAATACACCACGCCTTTTTGCCCACCGGATATACCAATGACACCTGTATAATCATGAACTTTTGGTTGTTTGTTTTCTAACAAATAAGGAGTGTCAGCGACGAGCTCCTCTCCACCAAACTGATTAAAGTAGTTAGTAATAATACTTAGAAAAATCTGTAGCTTTTGTTCTTTCATAATAACATCTACTTAAGTCGTTAAAGGGTTTAGTCTTGCATCAATTCATACAAAGACTCGACAAGCTCTTCTTCCGAAAAAGGCTTGCACAAAAATCCGCTAGCACCCAATGACAATGCTTCAATGCCAGTGGCTTTGTCAGACAATGCTGACACCACTAAAATACGTACATCAGGATCAATCTCAATGATTTTTTCGATACATTCGAGACCATCCATTTCCGGCATGGTCAAATCCATTGTGACCACATCAGGACGATGAATATTAAATTTCTCGATGGCTTGAACGCCACTGGTGGCCGTAGCCACCAACATAAACTGCCCTGAATCGTACGCGCGCTGAATACGATTTCTAATAATATTTGAATCATCAACAATCATTAACTTATACATAACTGATCTATTACCTTTAATGAAGTGCTTGTCGTCCCTGACAATATAACTTGCTATATTTAATTAAACGTTAGGCAATGTAATAACAAACCGTGTCATCTGACCCAGCTCACTATTCACATTAAGCTTACCATCGTAGTCTTTTACTTTCGCTTTGACGACGTCAAGACCGACACCGCGTCCACCATCTTCGTCTGCATCATCTTTGGTAGAAAATCCTGAAGAAAACAATTGCTTGAGCAACTGACCTTTGGTCAACTTATTAGCGTCTTCAGTGCTAAAACGACCTTCTGTGCTTAATTTAGTACGAATGCCATTATAATCAATACCTTGACCATCATCTTGTACAATCAGCATGAAATTCGAATCAGTATTTTGTACTTCTATATCAATGACTCCTACCTCAGCCTTACCAGCTGAGTGACGAACACTGGGCGCTTCGATACCATGTACCACAGCATTACGTAGTAGTTGAATACTGATTTCTTTAAATGGCTTTGCTATATGTTCTGGTATATGCACTTGTGCCAGCGTACTACTCTTTACCTGCACTTGCTTACCCTGTCTTTCGGCAATATCTTTTACGAACGCTTCATAAAAAGATAAAAGACCATCATCCTCGTCACTATCTAGATCAATATCCTGACCGCCATCGGTATCTATATTACCGACTGAATCGTTTGATACTGGCATCTCGACCATGATAGTTTCTGGCGCGCTATTTCTTGCAACATCATCTTTTGTTGTCAGTGCTTTTTCTGCTACTACAGGTTTTGACGTCGTTGGTGCTGAGCGGTTAATGCGCTCACCTAACGTCGCGATGGTATTCGATAAGCTTAATAAGTCATCTAAATGTACTGCCAATGGCAAAAAGTCATTACCAGAAAGCTGACCTTGGTTCTGTAATGCGTGCAATTTATCTTCCGCATCAGAAGCAATCTTCGTAAAGCTGTGTAGTTTTAACGCAGAGGCCTCACCTTTTAAACTGTGCATCTCGCGATAAATGGCTTTTAATTTCCCTTCAAGCTCGTACTGTGAGCTACCAGGGTTTTTCAGGATATTATTCATTTTTTCGATATGCATCTGAGTATTAACAATGAACTCATTAATAATCTTCGGATTTACATTCAAGATAGTGGTTAACATCTCAATTTGCATATCATTCTGTGAGCGCTCTTTCTCTAAACGCTGCTCCAAGTAGACAGCATCTGATACGTCATTGACGTTGACCAAAATACGGGCAATGTCTTTATCGTCATAAACCCGTGAAAACTTAAAGTCTAAGAAGCGATTATCTGCTGCTTTACTTCCAGACACATTGTGCAACATCACTTTGTGCAAAGGGTTAAGAGAATTCACCAGTTTTTCTTTGACTCGTGGATTGTAGAGCTGCTCAATAAATTGCTCTGTTGTCTTCAAATCTTTATCAGAAATACGACCACGTAAAACATTGGCAAAGTTCTCTCCCGACAACTTATCAGAACCGATAATACCGTTTAGTGCTTTAGAATGCTGCTGACCAATATTTAGGTCTTTATCAAGCAAGAATAGACCAGTACTTACCGTTTGCATAATTTCTTGCGTTTCTTGGCGAGCGGCAAAGGCTTCCGCATCCGTCTCACGCAGACGACGTACAAAGAAGAATACGAAGATTAGAAAGTATGTGAAGATAGCGGCAACACCAAGTACCTGAATAAGACGAATGGTCGTCGCTTGACGTTCTGTTTCTTCATAAACTTCATTAGTCAACTGCTCTAGCGCATCGTTCATACTCAAGCTAGAAGTTTTTGCTTGCTCATAAGCTAATGCTAACTCATCTGAAGAATCCACTCGGATATCACCAGCGCCTTCGAGATATTTTGCAATCAGTGGTTTTAGTTCACTCCAATCTTGCTGTGCCCCTTCCAATGCGGCCAATTCCGTTGCCGTTTTGATACTAGGGATCTGATGAGCATTACCAGAAGCATCAATATATTCAGAACCTTCACGCATACTCGCAAGTAGTTGATCAATACCTTGTGTATTATTTTCTAATCTTTCTCTTACACGTTTTTGGTGAGGAGAGTTGATATGCTCACCCACACTACCTTGTAAATCGAACAAATCTTTAATAATAGCCTGAGCATTATTAGCTGTTTTATTCGATATATTTACTAATGTGGTATTGCGCTCAAGAACACTTGAGGTATAAAACGTAAAGGCGAGCAGTATCCCAATCAATGCCAAGAAGGCAGCAATCGACAAGATCAAACCCCGATAACGGGAGTTACCGTTGTGAGTTGATATAGTCATAGCAGAATCCTTTCAATGTATATAGTCCATTCTCTATAAATTGGATACGGTGTCAGTCTCGCTGAGTCTACTACTTGTAGTACTTTCGCTCGGCTTTCTTGTATCCAAACTATATTGAATTGACTATAGATAAATTTATATTTATGGTTTATTTAAAAATAATACGTTCCATAACGACTACGCTTGAGGCTACTGCAACATTTCTTGTTGCTCCAAAGAGGCTTTGGTCAAATCTGTACCGAACCATTTGGTGGTTAACTTTGCGTACGTACCATCTTCTTTTAGGCCTTTTAATCCTGTATTTACTTTTTTGAGTAAATCAGGTTGGCTCTTATCAACTAAAAAGACTTTGCGAGCACCATCTGCTCTGATACTTTCATAATCAAAATATCGTGGTTGCAAACTTGGCAAATCATTTAACGTATAGCGCAGTACACCAGAATCATCAACTACAGCATCAACTTTGTCTTGTGCCATCGCTTCTACTGCTGCAAACGTAGTCGGATACTGCTCTAAAGAACCTAGCTTATACGTACCTTGTGCGAAGTATTCATAAGGTTCTGAACTGGTCAACACACCCACTCTTAAAGTACTCAAGTCATTTAATGACTTAATATTTAATGAGTCGTCTAAATATACAAGGCTAGTAGGAAGCGGTGCATAAGCATCCGAAAGTAGGTATTTGCTAGCACGCTCGCTGCTATAAGTGAGACCTGCTGCTACCATATCTCGACTTTTATTATCCAAGTTGTCAAATAACCCTTCCCAAGGATCATTATAAACTTCAACTTTAAAACCTTGGTTTTCACCAATATATTGCATGAGCTCTATATCGAAGCCCGTTACATTTCCGTATTCATCTTTAAACTCATAGGGAGCATAATTGGCTTCAGTACCAACCTTAATAACTGGTGCTGTATCAGGCAGATTACTAACAAAGTCATTCTTACTTTCCGTTACTGGCGCATCAGCCGAATTAGTATCTTCTTGAGTGGAAGAGTTACCACAGCCAAATAGGCCGACACTCAATACAATTGGTAACACTCGATATAACTGCATCATAATCTACCCTTTACGCTTAACGTTGTTATACATTTCAGTGAAAAATAATTTAGCAAGGTTATACAATATGTTCGTAATATTTCCTTACAGAAAGTTACGTATTGATAATACTTATCTAAATTTATGATTGCAATAACTATGTTTAGAAATTGTTAATAATTTGTTATATATAACAAAAATTAAATATACTCTAGATAAACCAATTAAACTTTCTCATTGTCTAATTATAAAATAGACAAAAAAAAGCATTGATATAGGATATCTATATCAATGCTTTTTGAGATATAACGCAGGAATATTTAAACTTTTAACTTACTCAGCATCATCCAAATTTAAGTTACGATCAATTTGCCAGATCAAGAAACAACCTAGGCCCATTAATGAAAACATGGCAATGCCGATTTTGAGCACTGGATTGACCGGAAATAGATTTAATAATAATCCACCGAAAATACCAACTGAGAACATCAGTGAGCCTTGTAACGCACTCGCCATACCAGCGCGGCGCTTTTGGAAAGCAAGTGCAATAGCAGAGGCATTTGGCTGAGTCAGACCTAAGCCTGAAATACAGAAGAAAATACAGGCGAGTACTAATGGCAACCAAGCATCAGTACCCAAAAACAGTCCTATCACGAAAAGCACGCCTGCAGAAATAACCTGCATCATCGCACCAAAGCGTAAAATACTTAGAATACGAAAGCGGTTGGTCAACCATTGATTTAGCTGCGTCAGACCCACAAAGCCTGCTGCGTTCATACCAAACAACCAACCAAAATGTGTCGCTGATACGCCATAAGTATCCATAATCAATTCAGAAGCCGAACTGATATAGACAAACATGGCACCCATCAACAAACCACCACCAATTGCCGGATAGTTAAATGTTTTGTCCTTTAATAAGTCCCAGTACTGGCTAAGTACTTCTTTTGCAGGGCGTACATTTCGGTTTTCTTCAGTCAGTGTTTCAAAAAAGAAAAACTTTGTAAGCAACAAATTAAGAGTGCCAAAAGCCGCCAAAAACCAAAAGATAGAATGCCAGCTAAAAAACCGTAAAAACAGTGCACCCAGCGATGGTGCTAATATTGGTGCCAACCCCATCACTAAAATCATAATAGAAAATGCTTTGGCTGTTTGTTTGGCAGTCAAACGGTCACGAATCGCTGCACGAGTGACCACTGATCCAACACAAGCGCCAAGTGCTTGCATCGTTCGCCCAACAAATAATACATACTCATTATCAGTGGTCGCACAGACAATGGAGGCAATGACATATAACGTCATACCGATATATAACGGCTTTACTCGACCAACACGATCACTAAACGGCCCATAAAACAGCTGACCAAACACCAAACCCAAAAAATACGCTGGGACAGAGTTGGCCATAAAGGCAGTGGAGACACTAAAGTCATCTGCCATCGATGGTAGTGCCGGCAGATACATATCAATAGACAACGGCCCTACCGCGACGATAAGTCCGAGCATCATAATCCATGCAACGGGCAAATCAGCAGAGCGCACGCGCTCAGAAGCGATAGGTTTGTTCGGCAGGGAGGATTTTTGAGCAGACATATTTAGGCCATTTTATATAGGGCGTGTTGAACATTCAAATATTAGGGCTGCTGATCGCTAAAATTGCACCAAACTAGGCGCAAACCGACGATAATGTCGAGACCTTAGCTAGGTTTGTAACAACGTTTGGGGTGATTTTAGCATCAGCCTTTCAGGGCAGTACTCTTTTTTGCCAATATATGGCGAAATTGTTTCACCTAGAATGACTAGGCTTCAACAATTTCACTGCATATTGTCTCAAAAATAGTGACTGCCAGCACCACATTTGAATGTTCAACACGCCCATAGTAATTTTTATTTTATTATTCATGCTTTCACTGTTTTCGCTTTTACTTAATACCGATAGCAAAGGCGATTAACAACAATAGTGTATAGTTACACACATCTGTACAAGCAGACAATGCTATATCGCACTATCCGCTTGTATTTCAATGGAAGTATAACGTTAATAAAACAATCGCGAATCACTATAGTCAGTTCACTATAAAAGTATTGCTGCGTTAACCTCGCTTAAAGTATTTAATATACCTCTACACTTGGTTGCCTTGTTCAACTTTTAAATTGAATCAACTATACAATGAATACCTAAAATATAAACGATGATTTATTTGATAGAAAATCGTTTAGCGGAATTGACGTTTGCCAAATACAGTACTCGCTTGCTTGGCTTTTCTTAGCGCAAGTTTGCGGTTTTGACCAAGCATCATTTTAAGCTGCCATACTTTTTCTTTATATAAGGTTTTCGCTGGCTGATGATGCATGGCATTGATGATTCGCTTACTGGCTAGTACAGCGTCAGGAGAGCGCTCTGCAAATTCAGCGGCAAGCTGCTGAGCTTGCTCAAGTGGCGTCTCGCTACAATGACTGACAAGCCCTAATGTTTTGCCTTCACTAGCATCGATGATACGTGCACTCATGGCCAATTCTTTGAGTACATCTTCTCGCACCACGCCAAACGCTGATTGGGTCAAGCCCATATCTGGCACCAGCCCCCACTTGGCTTCCATAATAGCCAGCTTACAATCGGGATGACTGATACGCACATCGCAAGCAAGTGCCAATTGTAGCCCTGCACCAATACAATAACCTTCTAATACAGCAATCACTGGTACAGGCAGATCGCGCCAAGCAAGACAAACGCGTTGGAAAGAGCTTTGCCATGGTTTTATGAGTTCCCAAAATGCAAATGCTTTGTTTTTTGGATGGTTTAAATCACCCAAATCGATACCTGCACAGAACGTGCCTTCTGCACCATTTAAAATAACCGCTCGTATCATTTTGTCTTTGTTAATACGACCTGCCAAAGTGATCAGTTCACTCACCACTTTGAAGCTCATGGCATTTTTTTTGTGTGGGCGATTCAGCGTCACTGTTACTATATTATCAGTGATACTAACTTTTAGGGTCTCATACTGGTCAGTGGCAATTGGGCTCATAACAATCCTTATTAATGAATAAAGTATAGCGCTGATATTTTAATGTTCAACAGACCCCAATATTAGCAGGCTTACCTTTATCCTACCTCAGCAATAACTGACTGTAACGGTACAACATAGTCAGAGAAATCTATCAAATAATTAAGACCACCTATCTTATAGCTGACGTCCTATACTATAGTTCGGTTAGATCATTAGTTCGGTTAGATTATTAATTCAGTTAGATCATTTTCCACGTCATATCATTTTCACTTAAACGGTGATAATTAAGCTGAGGATAACCAGATAAATCTAGTACTTGTAGATTATTTAGCGCTAGCATTAACGCCTCATAATATGGCGCCAGCATAGCGAACTGTGCAGGGGTCGTATGCTGCACATTTAATAAGCATTTATCCTCTAAGTCCTGACTGGCCTGACGTAGCTGCGGCACACCCGTATAACGACTACCCCCCAAAATACGATGCGCAATTTGCGCCAGCGCGTTACGATCTCCTTTATCCCAAGCCTGAGCCAATGCCTGTTTTTCATCGTTGATGGTATCAAGCATCATAATAATAAGCTTGGCAGCCAAATCAGGTTTATTCGCCGAACGATGAAGGGCATCTTGCCAATCTAAAATATCTAAATCTTTTATTCCCTGCTTATACACCTCTGATTCTGTACTGGTCATATTCTCATCGTGAGAACTGTCTGTCGGTTTTTTTGGTGCTGACAATAGCGGTACTTGTCCATGTTTATTTAGGTGTAGACCCTCATAACGTGGTTGATTTTCTCGCTGTGGCTCTCGTCTGTAGTCCTCACGAGGCTGACTATCACGCAGGTAATCATCACGAATTTTTTTCAATGATAAAGGACGGGTAATCTTTTTCGGATTTACGCTATCAGATACACCATTCCTATTACTCTCATTACTTTTTGATATGGAATCTGTCTTAACAGTCGAATCAGCAGGCCAAATTGAATAACTGTCAACATCACTATTTTGCCAATTGCTGGATTGGGCGTTATTGTTTGCCGCGCGACCCATTACCGGATCTACCGGATCAATGACGGCCAACTTATTTTCTAATAAGCCTCTTTCTAATGCACCCTGTTTTGACAAGTCGCTTTCATTCAAACCAATACTTTGTAAATCGGAATCAGGCAGCAGCATTGATTCTGATGTTGTGGTACGTCCAAGCCATTTCTGTAGCACTTGCAGTAACTGCGGCTGGCTAATAGGTTTACCAACATAATCATTAATGCCACTGGCAATAAGCTTGTCACGCTCATCAGCCAGTCCATGTGCTGTCAAGGCGATGATAGGAATTCGATTATCATCATTTTCAATATTACGAATTTGGCGGGCGGCCTCATGACCTGACATGCGTGGCATTTGAATATCCATAAAGATTAAATCAATACTGCCTTTATCCTGAGTAGCTGCTTTATCTTCAGTATTCGCCTCTTCATAAAGCGCACTGTTTGATTTTTTATTTACCTCATCGCGCGCTTCTGCTTTAGATATCTGAGTTTTATTAGATAGGCTCTGCTTATCATTTTTCGATGATTTGGCGTGCTTAGCCTGTTGCTTACTGATAATTTCTATGGCATCAAAACCACTACTTGCCGTCACTACCTGTATACCAAGCTCACTTAGCAACGCATCTAATACCAATAAGTTGGGCAGATGGTCATCTACTGCCAGTACCGTCACCCCTTTCCAACGTGGCTCTTGCAGGCTTTTTGGAACACTGCGTTTCTGCGTATCTAGCATGGCATAGAGCTGTCTTTTGTCTAATGGCTCATACAGTATGTTGGCATGATAGCGATTTAATAGTGCTTGGTCAGCCGCCACTTGATAGCCAAACACGGCAAGCTTGCCCTGATAATGTAGACGAATCTGTTTTAGCAGCGCCATCATATCGTCTTGCGTATCATCATCAACGATGACCCAATCCCAATAATTGCCGCGTTCTTTTAAGGACTCGAGCACGCCCGGTAATGAGTTGGCTTGCGTAAGGGTAATCGGCAAATACTGTAAGCTGGCCTTGAGAACTTGAATAGATGCCGTATGATTGATCCATACCAACACATTAAATTCATCGGTCTCACTTGCCAGCGGTGCCAATACTGGTAGCTCAATCGTCTGACCAGTAGCAGCTTCTAACACATCGACATGTGCTGGCATACGAAACCAAAACGTTGCACCTTGATTGGCAATATTTTCTTGTGCATTGTCATGAAAACCAATATCACCGCCCATCAATCGTGTCAGCTGCTTAGATATGACCAGTCCCAATCCTGTACCGCCATATTGACGAGTGATAGATGGGTCACCTTGGCTAAAGCTCTGGAACAGCATCTTTTGATCCTCTAAAGAAATACCCTTTCCACTGT
Organism: Psychrobacter sp. TPE 89C; assembly: GCF_055522395.1. Taxonomy (NCBI): domain Bacteria; kingdom Pseudomonadati; phylum Pseudomonadota; class Gammaproteobacteria; order Moraxellales; family Moraxellaceae; genus Psychrobacter; species Psychrobacter sp. TPE 89C. The sequence continues at coordinate 184,790 of NZ_JBVFXW010000001.1, read as the reverse complement.
CCTGTACGCTAATCATCAAGTAGTTGTCGCGATGATCATCCAAGCTGACGCGCACCACTACATCGCCGCTGTCGGTGAACTTAATCGCATTGCCCACGATATTGGTCAATACTTGCTTGAGACGCAGGGCATCGCCATTGATACGCATCGGCACATCATTATAAAACAGCACAGCCATGCGTAAGCCTTTCTCTGCCGAGACTGGCGAGAGCATATCGACCACATCATAGATGGTGTCATAGAGATCGAACTCATGGCGATCGAGTACCAGTTTACCCGCTTCAATTTTGGAGAAATCCAAGACATCATTGACCAATGCAAGCAAATGTGCGGAAGATTTCCGGATGGTCTGCACATATAGATCTTGCTCAGGATTTAACTCACCATGACGTGCCAGCAGATTAATAAAACCATCAATACTGTTCAGGGGTGTGCGCAACTCATGACTGATATTGGCCAAAAACGCCGACTTGGCTTGACTGGTTGAGATGGCGGCATCACGCGCATTACGAATAGAGATGTTTTGCATCTCCATCTCATCAAATGCCAAACGCAAATCGTCTTCGGTTTGCTCAGCATGATCTTTGAGCTCCTGAAAACTCATATGCAAGCGGCGCAATGTCCTGACCAAATCTTGCTGTAGTAGATTTAGCTCCCCATCTGATTCCACTGGAATGGGATAATACAGGTTGTCGACATGGGTACGCTGTAGCTGTAACCGCAGCTCGTAGATGGGTGCTATCCAACGCTTTGAATAAATATTTAAGCTGAGCAATAGAATTAGAATCGTGAACAAACCTGTAATCACTAACGCCATGGCGATACGATAACGCGCGATATACAGCGGCTCATTGTCCATATCGACGAGCAACCACAGTTGTTGCCCTTCAAACTCACCCAATACACTGCCGTAAGCGGTACCAATAGGCGTTAGCTCTTGCGACAAAAACTTTGCGTTGGTATCTATTGCAGGCCATGCTTCATTTAATCCATAACCGACTGCGGTGAGCACTTGATTGTTTTCATCGATAATGGCAATGCGCTGTACGTGCTGCTCAGACTGCATACGACCCAATTTATCTTGGATACCCTCAAGCTTTGTCATCACAGTTTGCGGCGTTTCACCTACATAAATTTCGCTGATGTCTTGATTGCGCTCTTGCTCTAATAGTTCAGGAATCAAGTCTGCAATCACTGGTGTATAGCGAATAAGCACAGCCTCAGCCAAGACACCCTGCTCTGAATTACTGGCACGCATGGTTTCATAAAACACCAAGATACCGCCGACGGCAGCCAACACACAAATTGGTAAAAACACCAAGATGATTAATTGGCCATACGCACTGCTAGTATCAAAACGTTTTTTGTATGCCATGCTATCGTCACTCTCTACTGGGGGTTTTGCTATGTATCGTTAACCCTCTATAAATTAGATACGGTGTCAGTCTCGCTTAGTCTACGACTTGTAGTACTGTCACTCAGCTTCTTAGTATCTAAATTATATTGAACCAACGATATCAATAGCAGCGGCAAGCTATTTTGCCTAAGAATACACTTTATAAATATTTCGGCTATTTTAACAGTATTTATAACGGCACATATTATCATCGATAATATAGCTAATGATCGATGCCGCAACCGTCTTTTAGCTGTCTAGTCATTTTTAGACACCACTCATTTACCAAAATCTGTTGATGCTATCAGCGTAGCCAAAAACAAAATGATATAATGACGCAACTTTTTATCAGTTGCCATTTTTTTGTGATTGTCACAATACAATCAACTACGAAATCATTAGCTTACCTTGATAGCAACCGTATTAATATCTTGACTCAAAAACTAAAATTATATGTAAGAAATATACTGTTATTCAAAAATCAATTTTAAAATTAATAAGGATACTTTATGTCCGCACAGGCTATATTAAAGGGTAACTATATTACTCAAGTCACAACGCTTGCTGATTGCGTTGGCCAAACGCCATTGGTTAAATTGCAACGTCTACCTGAGACAGAACAATTAACCAATGGTGCCACGTTACTGGCCAAGCTTGAGGGTAATAATCCTGCTGGCTCTGTCAAAGACCGCCCTGCTTTTAACATGATTTATCAAGCAGAACAGCGTGGTGATATCAAGCCTGGCGACATGTTGATTGAAGCCACTAGCGGTAATACGGGCATTGCCTTAGCCATGGTCGCTGCGATGCGTGGCTATCCAATAACACTATTAATGCCAACCAACTCAACTCAAGAACGTAAAGATGCCATGATTGCCTATGGTGCAACGTTAATCGAGGTTGATGAAGGGATAGAAGCGGCGCGTGATTTGGCACTACAAATGCAGACAGCGGGTGAAGGCATTGTATTAGATCAGTTCAATAACCCTGATAATAGTCAGGCACATTACCTCACCACAGGACCTGAGCTCTGGGCGCAAACTGGGGGTAAAATCACGCATTTTATTAGCTCAATGGGTACCACTGGCACTATTACAGGTGTCTCACGATATCTAAAAGAACAAAATCCCGATATTAGAATCATTGGCTTGCAACCTGATGAAGAGGCTTCGATTGCGGGAATTCGCCGTTGGCCTGCCGCTTACATGCCGGGTATCTTTGATGCCGACTTAGTCGACGAAGTCATGGATATTAATCAGCATGTCGCCGAGATTTACATGCGCAAACTGGCCAAAACCGAAGGCATTTTTGCAGGGGTTTCTTCAGGTGCAGCAGCATGGGCAGCAGTACAAGTCGCTAAACAAAATCCTAATGCTGTTATTGCCTTTATCGTGTGCGATCGTGGTGATCGTTACTTATCGACGGGTTTGTACAATGTTGATGACAGCGATGTCGATAACAGTAATATAGATAACAGCCTAGAAGTTAAGTAACGAACAGACAGCACTGCTCAATATCGTTGATTCAATTTAAGAGAGATTAACGCTATTACTCTTTTATAGTGGATTGACGATACGTTGATAAATAGTCAGGATTATCTATGTCACAAGCCCGACCTTCCGACCCTATATTGGTCTTTAATATCGAGACTGTCGCCGATACGGATGCGGCGCGCCGTATCTACCCACAATTGGCTGAACTCAATGATGCGGATACGCTAAGTGCTTTGACAGCGCTTCGTATGCAAGAAGCTGGGCACGACTTTATGCGCTTGCCGCTACAGCGTATTGTCTGTATCTCTGCTTTATATATTAAAGATGGCAATTTTTCATTGTTTTCGTTGACCGCAGATAAATTCAGCGAAGAAGAGATTCTCACTAAATTCTTTCGAGCATTTAGTGACCTTAAAAAACTGCCGCAACTGATCAGTTGGAATGGCTCAGGTTTTGATATTCCTGTGCTGATATATCGCGCCATGCAGTATGACTTGTCAGCGCCATGGTTATTTGAAGAAGGCGATCGTATCAAAAACATGCGCTTTGATAATTACACTAACCGCTTCCACACGCGCCACCTGGATTTGATGGACAGATTCAGTCAGTACGGTGCTAGCCGACGTGAAGCCATGGATATCGTCGCAAGCCTGTACGGCCTACCCGGCAAAACTGATATCGATGGCAGCATGGTTGGTGACTTGGTTACTAATGGAGACTGGCAAGCGCTATCTACCTATTGCGAGTCTGACGTCATGAATACGTGGCTCATCTATTTGCGCTGGTTGCGTTTAATAGGGCAACTGTCCTCACAAGACTTTGATAGTTGGCAGCAGCAAAGCTATGACTATTTAGCACAATATACCCAAGCAGATGGCAGTATACGTCATCAAGCCTTCATAGCTGACTGGTCATCTGCACCCAACTCATAAAAACACCGCATTTTAAGCAGTCGCTTTTACTTTTATTTCTTCGTTATTTATCATTTATTATTAAGGCAGGTTTATGCAACCCACCGATTCAAAAACGTCTATAGCATCTGACGCAGCGCCACAAACTAACGATAGACAATCCATCGTCGTTCCACCAAATAAGAAAAAATCTAAGCCATCATCAAAAACACGTCGTCGCCTAAAAGATGCAGAACCGATTCCTTTTACCATCGATAGATTGTCGCATGATGGTCGCGGTGTTGCTATCTATGGCAATGGTTTTGGGGTTGACGATGGTCATGCTGAAGACAAGCATGGCAAAACAACCTTTGTCAGTTTTGCGCTGCCAGGTGAAAGCGCATTGGTCAAAATAACCAATAGTCGTGCCAGTTTTGAGGAAGGCGATGCAGTCAGCATCACTGCCAACCCAAATCCTGAACGTACTGTACCGCCCTGCCCTCATTTTGGCGTTTGCGGTGGCTGTAACTTGCAACATTGGCAGCCAGAAAGTCAAATTAGCTTTAAGCAATCTGTACTAGCCGAGATGCTTATACACCAAGCCAATGTAGAGCCTGACAATTGGCTTGCACCAGTCGTTGGTGATCGCCTTGGTTATCGTACCAAAGCAAGATTGGGTGTACGTTATGTCACCAAAAAAGAAACGGCTTTGGTTGGTTTCCGTGAGCGCTCAAGTAACTTTTTAGCTGAGTTGAATGAATGTCATATCTTAGACCCACGCATTGGGTTTGAGATTGAAAACTTAAAAGCGTTGATCAGCACGTTAGAGAGCCGTAATAAGATTGCTCAGCTTGAATTGGCCATGGGTGAGCAGATACCTGAGTTGCCAGATGGCAATCAGCCCGTTGCCCTTATTGTGCGTAACTTAGAGCCATTATCAGACGATGATGTAGAAAAGCTAAAAGTATTTTTTGCGGCACGTAATTGGCAGTTATACCTACAGTCTAAAGGTGCTGATAGCATCCAACGCATTGCATTGACGGATGCGGATGACATGAGCCAGCAGTTTGGACGCCTGTATTACCAATTGCCAGAGTACGATCTGACGTTTGAATTTATCCCGACTGACTTCACTCAAGTTAACCTATCTGTGAATCGTCAAATGACCAAGCTCGCTTGCGATTTATTAGACCTAAAAACAGGTGAACGCGTGCTAGACTTATTTAGCGGCTTGGGTAACTTTAGCTTACCACTTGCGCGACTCGTCGGTGAAACAGGTTCAGTGGTCGGCGTGGAAGGAAGCGAAGCCATGACCGCACGCGCAGCAGATAACGCACGTCGCAATGGTATCAATAATACTGAGTTTTATAGCCAAGATTTGACACATGATTGCACTGATAAGCCTTGGGCCAACCAAGGGTTTGATGCGCTACTGATCGATCCACCACGCTCTGGTGCTTGGGAGATTATGCAGTATCTACCTAAATTTAATGCTGAGCGAATCGTTTACGTTTCTTGTAATCCTGCGACTCTTGCACGTGATACAAAAGCGTTATTAGAACAAGGATATCGTCTGACGCATGCTGGCGTGATGGATATGTTCTGCCATACTGGCCATGTTGAATCTATCGCTCGCTTCGAAAAAGTAGCCGTTTAATCTCTTGCTTCTTAAGTGAACTATTGAGTGTGCAAAATAGCTGTGTTTATATAATCGATTCAATTTAAGAGTATTACAAGGCAATCGAGTGTCGGTGTATAGTAGATTCAATATAATTTGGATACAAGGAAGTCGAGTGAAAGTACTACAAATAGTAGACTAAGCAAGACTGACACCGTATCCAGTTTATAGAGAATTAACTATAGATTAAATACTTCAAGCGAGATCAACGCAGTAATACTTTTATAGTGGAATGACTATAATAATTTATGCTCATCCAAAACTTGGATGCAGCAGCGTTAATAAATAACAGCTATTTGCCTTGATTAACAGCAGACATTACATAGCCTGGCTTGATTTGTCATCTTAAAATGGGATAATAGTAAACAACTTTTCTATGTTTAGAAAATCAGAACTTAGTGAACGTTCATACTCATAGCTTTATATATTTTACACGCATTTTATAGCTGCTAAAAATCGCTTTTTAGCAGTCGTATTGGTTTATATCTAATACTTTATGAAAGTACGAATTTGAAATGTGTGTACAGTAGATGGGGTTATACTCAATTCAAAATAGCTAAGAGGAGTCGGCTATGGTAAAAATTCGTGAAGGATTACCGCTAGTGGATGGACAGACCACACAAGCCGATAGTGCAACACTTGCAGCCCAGCTGGTTGCGAGTCAACGCTCTCATCAGTCTGCCAATAGCTATGCCCAAATCCCACTCGATATCAAATACCAGCTAGCAACTCATAAGCTACACACCACTTTTGATCGCTCAGCCTTACATGCTTTTCACAGTCATGATCCAAAGCTTGAAAACGAATATTCTGATAATCCGCTTTTAGATGAAAATAATACACTCTCTGCAGAAAAGCTTGAAGCCATTGATTTAGATCAGGTAAATATTGACGTTCCCACTTGGCTAGACAATGTAGCCAAACGTATTGGGCAAGACTCTGTCCCTAACCTGCATGCTGCTTGTGAATTCATTCGCAATCATATGAATACCAGTGAGTCTGAACGCTCAGGCGCCTATGTCACTGGGATTGGTATGACAGACATACTGACCTATCTTTATCAAGATGAAGATGCGCTTGTTGCTGCCATGCTCTATCGCAGTGCGCGTAAATCCATTATTAGCCTCGCTGAGATAGAAAAAAACTTTGGGTCTGATATATCTACCTTAGTCAAAGATGCCTTGGCAATGGGTAAGCTGTCTGAGATTATCGAGAGCAATAAGCGCTTAGAAGATCACTTCGTGAACAATCAGCGTGACCAGCTATCCAATATTTATAGCATGCTCATCTCTGTCACTAACGATGTACGTGTCGTACTGATTAAGCTATCTGAGCGTACCTTTGCCATGCGTGAGCTGACTTTTTCTAGTGTAGATAGACAAAGCCGTGTAGCACGTGAAGTTATGACCATCTATGCTCCATTAGCGCATCGACTGGGTATCGCACAACTGAAATGGGAACTTGAGGATCTAGCCTTTCGTTATCTTGCGCCTGATCGCTACAAGGAGATTGCGAAGCTACTATCCGAAAAACGCAGTGAGCGTGAATCCTATATTCAGCGCGTGCAGGACAAGCTTAATGAAGCGTTAGCAGAGGCCAATATCGAAGCTGAGGTTTCTGGACGTGTCAAACATATCTATTCGATTTACCGAAAAATGAAGCTCAAAGGCTTATCATTTGATCAACTTTATGATATTCGTGCATTGCGAGTACTGGTTACCAACCCTTCAGACTGCTACCACGTCTTAGGTTTGGTCCATGGGTTATGGCGCTATATCCCTGAACAGTTTGATGACTATATTACCAATCCAAAATCTAACGGGTATCGCTCGCTACATACTGCCGTGATTGCGAAAAATAAATCTCTCGAAGTACAGATTCGCACACATGAGATGCATTTTGAAGCAGAGCTTGGCATGTGTGCGCACGTCAACTACAAAGAAGGTCTGAAGAATAAAAAGGATAATTACCTTAATCAAAGAATCAGCTCTCTGCGTCAGCTTTTATCTATTAATAATGAAACACGCAATCAGCTACGGTCATCGTCATTAACAGGTGAGGATCTCGATGAGATAGAGCTCGACGAAGAAGAGCAACTCGTTGATTTTGATGAGCTAGAACGTATTTATATCTTCAGCCGTGATGGTGATATTACTGAATTGCCAAAAGGTGCGACTGTTCTTGATTTTGCTTATTACGTACATACGCAGGTTGGTAATCGTGCGCAAGCTGCTCGAGTCAATCAGCGTTATGTGCCGCTCACCTATCAGCTCAAAACGGGTGAGCAAGTTGAAATCATCACTAAGGCATCACGTGAACCTAATCGCGATTGGCTGGTTGCCTCGCTCGGTTATATTCACACCAACCGTGCACGCTCAAAACTAAGACAATGGTTTAACAAACAAGACCGTGATAAGAATATTGAGATTGGTCGTCAAATGCTTAGCAAAGAGCTGGAACGACTATCGGTACATCCAAATAGTATCGATTTGAACGATTATCTTCAGCATTTCAATGCTCATACTACTGACGATATTATCGTCGGACTGGTCACCGGTGATATCGGTCTAAATCAGTTAACCAGTCACATCTCGCGACAGCTACATCTAGAGCCTGAAAGGCCTCCTGAAGACTTTATACCTAGTGTAGATAATAGAGACACTGGCAAACTTGATGCCTATAAGATTCACATTGACGGTCTAGATAATATCGAAGTGAACCTAGCAGGTTGCTGTCACCCTGTACACGGTGAGCCAATTGCTGGTTACATTACTTTGTCACGAGGGGTCAGTGTTCATAATCGTGGCTGCCCTGAGTATTCGCGTCTCATCGAGCGAGACCCTGAGCGTGCGATAGACGCCGCTTGGCGAGTACAATCTGGTCGTTATCAACCCGTTGACATCCATGTAGAGGCTTATGATAGACGAGGGCTATTGCGTGACTTGACACAAATTATTGATAAAGAAAACGTCAATATTCGTCAGGTTCAGACACTTAGCAACGACGATAATATTGCCTTTTTGAAATTTCATGTTGAAGTTTCGGGACTGGCTCATTTATCTAAGCTCTTGGCTAAATTAGAGCAACAGCATGGCATCTTACATGCTCGCCGCGCCGTCGTTTAAATACAAGCCTAGCTATACATATTCACTTAATCATAAAGTTGCCATAGAAATATCATGCCTGAATTACCTGAAGTAGAAACGACCAAAACTAGCTTAGCGCCATTACTAGGGCAACAGGTTATCGATGTAAAAATATTCCAGCCGAAGTTACGCTGGGCGATGCCAGATGACTTAGATATCTTGGTTGATTTCACATTAGATAGTATTGAGCGCCGAGCAAAGTATTTAATACTGAATTTTTTACCTGCGTCATCTAATAATAGTAGCGCAGTGGCACAATCTGATAAGTTAGCACCACGTCAGCTTTTGATTCATTTAGGCATGTCCGGCAGCTTACAGCAGCATAGTTATGGCACGGATAAACGCAAACACGATCATTTAATAATAGTATTTAATAATGTTGATAATACCAAATCTCAGCTACACTATTATGACCCAAGACGATTTGGCTCGGTATTGTGGTATCAAGATTATAGCGCCAAGCTACTGGACCACCTAGGCCCTGAGCCACTTTCAGATGCCTTTACTGCAGACTATCTATACCACTTGATTCAACGTACAAGCGTATCTGGTGAAAGCGCCGAGTCCACAGTCACAAATAAAGCTAAATCAAAAAAGCAACCTATCTCCCGCCCTATCAAGTCAGTTATCATGGAACAACAGGTGGTGGTAGGTGTAGGGAATATCTATGCTACAGAAAGCTTATATTTATCAGGTATTCACCCGGCCACACCTTCTCATCAACTATCGTATGATCAGATTGTCATTTTAGTTGATCACATTAAAGTTATTTTAAAAAAAGCGATAGCACTGGGTGGCTCGACACTACGAGACTTCACTGTTGCTAGCGGTCAAACAGGTTACTTTCAGCAGACATTAAACGTTTATGGCAGACAAGGCGAAGCATGTCCACATTGTCAGACAATACTTGAGAATATCAAGCTAAATGGTCGAGCCAGTGTCTTTTGCCCTAGTTGTCAGCTACTAGACTGACCATAATTTTCAGTAATTTTACCTACCTGTTGCGCTCTATATTCAATAGCGCAGTAATTTCAATTAGACATCTCATATTTTTTCATTCAAGCCGTTATATCATGCGCATTTCTGTTGCTTATTAGCGTACATCTTGCTTTAATAGTAATAACACTTACATAAATAGTGCATACGGTTTATTTATCTGTAATATTTAGCTTACCTATCGCTGCCAAGATGTTTTCTTATCGAAATATCAGCAGCCACTAATCATACCAATTGTGAATTTTAGGATATCGTTATGACTGTTAAAGCCAAGAAACAACGCACAGTTAAGCAAAAAGCTTTTACTGTTGCTACCAGCTTAAGTCTGTTGGTCGCTAGTATGCAGCCAGCCTTGGCCGCAATAGAGATTGATGAAACTGACTTTGGGCCTTCTTACGGAACCATGGTTGCCGATGCTACTGTAGGTAAGCCTCTACAACTAATAGGTGCAGTTACTGGTACTGCACTCTATCTCGTTAGCTTACCTTTCTCACTAATCGGTGGTAACGCAGATCAAGCACAGCAGAAGCTATTCGTCGAGCCTTGGGATGCGATGGGCCGTTGCTTAGGTTGCTCTGTTGCTGAAGACAACTATTATAAATCACAAGTAAATGATAATAACCTCGTGCGTATCGTCGTCGATCAACCATCAGAAATTTTGATCAACACAAACGACTATGTAATCGTTAATCCATAAGCAGTTATTTTCAAACATCTTGCATCATAATATATAGATGCTAAATCTAATGTATTTGTAAATTGACAATAAAAAAGGCTAACATAACGTTAGCCTTTTTTATTGTTTTGCTCGCCATCTTAAATGACGCTATTTTGAGATATCAGTATTACTTAACTTGGCACTAATTTCACGAAGTAATAGCACTTCTTTTGAAGGCTCCACAATGGCCTCTACTACTTCTTCTACTTCTTGAGCACGGCACATTTTATTTACTGTTCTAACCATCATAAAGATAATGAAAGCTAAAATCAGGAAGTTAATAAGCATCGTAATGAAGCTACTGTACGCTAATACTGGAACACCCGATTCTTAAGTGCATCATAGGTCATAGCAATACCTTCAGGTAAATCGCCCAAAATTAAGAACATAGCTTTAAAATTAATCTATAAACAAATAGACACCTATTTAGTTAGCGCAACAATCATTTTTGATAATAATACTAAATGTACTGATCCTACTATTCACTTTATTTTTGTTTTTCCCAGATTACACACAAAAAAAAGCAGTATAAAGTGAAGCACTAATCGCTCACCTTATACTGCTAATTTTTTAACTGCTTCAATGTCAGAAAATTTTTACTGATATTGATTTTCAGTGTCAAACATCAATGATATGAATTACTAAGTAACTCACTTATTGATATTAAGCACCTTTTTTACCACGGCCGTGACGCTTACGCTCACTTTCAGTCAAGTAACGCTTACGTAGACGAATCGCTTTAGGGGTTACTTCAACCAATTCGTCATCTTGGATAAATTCAAGTGCTTGTTCAAGAGTGAACTTAACCGCTGGCGTCAACGTCAATGCTTCATCAGTACCACTAGCACGTACGTTGGTTAGCTGTTTAGCTGTCGTTGGGTTAACAGTCATGTCATCGTTACGAGAGTTCAGACCGACAATCATACCTTCGTAAACTTCAAGCTGTGGTTCAGCAAATAACTTACCACGTTTTTGAAGGTTAAACAGTGCAAAGCCTAGGCAAACACCTTTAGCCATAGAAACCAATACACCATTAGAGCGACCACCAACATCACCGATCTTTTGCGGACCGTAATGTGAGAAGCTAGAAGTCATGATACCGCTGCCTGAAGTCAGAGTTAAGAACTCAGAACGGAAACCAATCAGACCACGAGCAGGAATAGTCGCTTCAATACGCATACGGCCTTTACCATCAAGTTCCATGTTAGTCATCTCGCCTTTGCGTAGACCAACTTGCTCCATGATAGAACCTTGATGCCCGTCTTCAATATCGAACACAACGTTTTCATACGGCTCTTGTAACTTACCATCAACTTCTTTGACGATAACTTCTGGGCCTGAAACACCCATCTCAAAACCTTCACGACGCATGTTTTCAATAAGTACAGATAAGTGAAGCTCACCGCGACCTGATACTTTAAATTTATCAGGAGACTCTGTGTCTTCTACACGTAGTGCTACGTTATGAATCAATTCACGCTCTAGACGCTCACGAATATTACGTGACGTCACAAACTTACCATCACGACCAGCGAACGGTGAGTTGTTTACTTGGAAGTTCATTGATACGGTAGGCTCATCAACTGTTAACGCTGGTAATGCTTCAACATTAGCTGGATCACAAATCGTATCTGAGATATTAAGTGCGTCAATACCAGTGATACAAACGATATCACCAGCCTGTGCATCTTCAACATCAATACGATCAAGACCATGATAGCCCATGATTTTTAGAATACGGCCATTACGCGTGTTGCCATGCTTGTCAATGACAGTTACTTGCGTGTTCAATTTAACTTTACCACGCTGGATACGACCAATACCGATAACACCAACAAAGCTGTTGTAGTCAAGGCTTGAGATTTGCATGCGGAATGGTGCATCTGCATCAACTTGTGGAGCCTGTACAACATCAACGATAGTTTTGAATAGTGGCGTCATATCATCAGCTAAATTATCAGCTTCTAAACCTGCAACACCATTCAATGCTGATGCGTAAACAACTGGGAAATCAAGCTGTTCGTCAGTTGCGCCTAAGTTGTCGAACAAATCAAAAATTTGATCCATTACCCAATCAGGACGCGAACCAGGACGGTCAATTTTGTTGATAACAACAATAGGCTTTAGACCTTGTTCAAATGCTTTTTGCGTTACAAAACGAGTCTGAGGCATTGGACCATCAACAGCGTCAACAACTAGTAATACGCAGTCAACCATTGACATAACACGCTCAACTTCACCACCGAAATCGGCGTGACCTGGGGTGTCAACGATGTTGATACGGTATTCTGTATCTACAGTTTGATCTGTCCAGCGGATAGCTGTGTTCTTAGCCAAAATAGTAATACCACGTTCTTGCTCAATATCGCCTGAATCCATTGCACGTTCAGCAACGTTTGCACGGTCGCCAAAAGTACCAGACTGATGTAATAACTTATCAACCAAAGTTGTTTTACCGTGGTCAACGTGGGCAATAATTGCAATGTTACGCAGGTGTTTGATATCGTTCGCCATATAAAATGCTCGTTTCGTCTTAAAAAATGCAGTAGCAGTAAGCGCCGCCGGATAAACCTTTATCATCAACCAGATAGATATTGAATACTTACTTTTAGACGACTGCGCCATAAGCGCTGTTAGTCAAATAATTTCAATATAATCAAGAATCTACACTGATAAATTCATCATACAGATAGCTATGCTAATGTACATTCTGTCAATTTACAGAATGTTTGGGCAGCTAGTATAACATTATTGATTCATAAATTTATGTAATAACTCACTTTTCTCAATACATAAACAAAAAAAAGCCACCCAGTGGGCAGCTTTTTTTGTAACTATATATTTAATCACATAACCAATTGGCTATTATTTATTGAACAACCATATCTTTAGTTTGTTCAACAGTCATTGTTTTGTCGCCAGTGATGATGGCATAAACACGACGGTTCATAGCGCGACCTTCTTCAGTATCGTTTGGAGCGATTGGGTTGTCATAACCATAACCAACAGTTGATAGACGGTTTGGAGCGATACCGAATTCGTTAGTTAGCATAGATTTAACCGCAACGGCACGAGCTTCAGACAGACGTTGGTTGTAACGTGCTGAAGGACCAGTTTTAGAAGCATGACCTTCTACACGTGCTGTAGAGTTAGGATACTCACGCATCTTCTCTGCTACTTTAGCGATTTCTGGCTGATACTGAGTTTTGATAGCTGATTTGTCGTTATCAAAGAATACACGTAGTTCCATTTTCAGTTCATCAGTAATATCTACTGGTACTGGGCAACCGCGCTCATCTACTACAACGTTCATTGGAGTGCCTGGGCATGCATCGATGCTATCAGGTACGCCATCACCGTCAGAATCAAGATCAGATTCAACAACTACTACTGGAGTGTTGTCAACTAATGGCTCTTGCATTGGCGGTACTGCTACTGTAGGTGCTAGATGGCCACCAAGTACAACTTCTAGACCGGCCAAGGCCATCCCTTCCCACCAGTTGTTATCAAAGTTATGAATCGCACGAGCTTCACCACGTAGGCTTAAAGCGTCGTTGATACGGTACATAGCACCTAGACCTAGATTACCGATAGTATCTTTAGAGCTTGATACTTCAGTACCAGCAGTAACTGTTTCGCCAGTTACATCAGAAACATAAGTTTCTTGGTTTTCTACTTTAATCTTAGATTGACCAGCACCAACCAATACATATGGTTTCAATGCGCTATCAGTATAACCAGTAAACTCTTCAGTACCGATCAAGAAGTTACCAGTTAACATGGTTTGTTCTACGTCGAAACGGTTAGCACCAGATTTAGCTGAATCTTCAGAAGCTTCGCCATTTGCGTTTGATACACCATACTCAACTTGGAACTGAGTAGAAGGAGTAAGTTCGATACCTAGAGCAGCACCAGTATATAGGCTGCTTTCTTTAGCAACACCACCATTTAAGGTACTGTTCTCATTAAGCTGCTTACCAGTAGTCAATACTTCACGCTGTTTGTCGGAAGTATCACTGAATTCTTCAGTCATGTGATAACCAAGTAACAACGGGCTAATGGTAACACCAGCGTTAGCAGCCATAGGTGCAGCGGCTACAGCAATCAAAGCTAGAGCTATTTTATTCAATTTCATGGACTTCCTCCAAAGGATAATTTTAGTGATGCATTAAGCAAAACCGTTCTTCAAGACGCTTCAAATAGACATCTTTTACAAATTTCAAGTGACAAAGCAAAACCAATTAAGGAGTAGCTTAGCGATTATCGATTCAGTTTACAACTTTTTTCGTTAAGGAGCTACACATTATTACACGATAATGTTGTAACTAAAACACAATAGCCTGCTGTAATTACCTATAACTAACACGCCTTACGCTTTCTATCTTTTGTGTGTTGATTCCCCATAGATAATAAACCCAATAGCACCCATTGTTTAAACGTATTTTAATATGACGAATAATATTTCTCCATAATTAAAGTGCTTCATTCACTAATTGAAACAAATTTTGACAGTAGTTATATATTCTGTATATATTAGGATAGCCAATATTATTATACATATCTGAACTTTCACCCTATCTTCAAGTCTTTATACGATCAAGATACTCAGGCCATGTGCTTTTATGAAGTCTTTCCATAACATTTGAAAATCCAATGATAAAAAGCGAGACTCTTTTATTGAAATAAGTTACTCACCATAGGTAATAAGACCTTATGACACTGCTCTATAGAATATTATCAAGTTATGGAAAGCTATCTACGTTTCTATCACGCTTACTGATATCAATTGACTATAAACACGTTCGTAAGAGATTTATCTTTCTTATAATGCGTTTCTGCATGTCACTTTCTGACAAATCCACTTTTAATAAAGTTTCAATAAAGACAAATATATCTAAAGGTAGACAAGGTTTTACCCTAGTCGAGCTTATTGTTACCGTTTCAGTTTTAGCAATTATAGTGTCAATTGCAATGCCGTTCATACAAACACAATTAGCAAATATGGAAGCCAAGCGTATCAAAAGTCAGTTAGAAAGCTCGCTGATCTTAGCGAAGGCTGAGAGTTATATCAGAAGACAGAATATAATCGTTTGTCTATCTGATAGTGGAGGTCGCTGCCATAGAGATAGCGACACGACACTGTTGCTCTTTATAGACAAAAATGATAACAAGCATTTTGATACTCAAATAGATTCCCTACTCTCTCAGCAGTCCTTAAACCTTAAATACAGTAAGCTAAGTTTAAGAGTGGGCGCTAGACGCCATTACACCAAATTTTGGGGTGATAGTGGTAAGCCCCGAGGACACTTTGGCCATATAAAATACTGTCCCACTGTTGATTATAATAAGACCACGTATCTCATATCGTTTAGTCAAGCAGGCCGCATTAGACAAAAATTTAATGAAAATCACCCTACCAAATGCGATAGCTAGTCAGCTTGGCATACGACGCCTTTTAGTGATTTTGACGTATAGTTCACCTACAACAATTTGATATTGGATGATTGACTTGAATAGAGACTTTTAAAGAAAGAGTATACTATCGACAACAGAGATATACTTAGAACAAGGGGTAAGTCGTTCCCTAATCACATTTCTAAAACAATATATGAGATAGCCTGTGTTTTGAGGGAAACAACTTTTATAGATAATATAACGCAACGAGCATCTTAACTATTGATAACGTCGCTGCTGCTGCCACAACAAACGACTCTGCAACGGTTGATAATCGAGCAAGTGATCGATGAGGTGTCGATATAACTTCGACCAATGATTCAAAGTCGTTTTAGTAATACCCAACTCTGCCATTTTTATCAATTCAGCACCTATGAATACAGTTTTCATCGTGGTGCTTTCTAAGGTACTTTCTAAATGTTCAGACTGTGATTCATTCTGTAAGACAGGCATAAATCCCACATCAGGTAAAAAGCAATAAGAGCAATTCGGTTCGATAATATCTTGGACACTATCGTGGGTCAAAATTAAGCTAAAACCCAACTCATTAAATAAGTGAGACTCAAATTGGCGCAGACACAATCGTAATTCATCGGTACTTAAAGGCTGTCTAAGCTGATGTAAACTGTCTTGATAATGCTGCCACAATATAGGCATAGGATCTTCAGTGGGTAACAACCGCCACAATATTTCATTTAAGTACAATGCAGAGTATTGCTGCTGGCCAGTGATATTTCCATAAGGCACTGACTCTAGAGTAGCAGCGATATTAGCCTTATCTTCTATACTTTTTGGAATGGCAATTTGTGACGTGATATTGATTTGACTGAAAGTCTTTAAGTCACGTTTGCCGGTAGCAAAAAGTTGTAGCGGCATAAATAATGGCGCGCCTTTTTTCCCAATACCATGTATCACACCATGCTGCTGAGAAAACAAATAGTATAAAGCGCGCTTTTCTTGATAGGGACGCTGATGTAATAAGTAACCAACTAGTGCTTCGTTACGCATTTTTTATTACCTCAGCATCTAGCACATAAAGAAATGTTTACAGTGCTAGTATTCAATCAATATCCCAAACTGGTTAATGCACGTTCATCATCAGACCAACCACGTTTCACTTTCACCCATAATGTGAGCATAATTTTTTTGTCGAAAAGCTGTTCCATATCTTTGCGAGCATCCATACCCACTTGCTTGATACGTTGTCCTTTGTCACCAATGACAATCGCTTTTTGACCAGTACGCTCAACATAAATAGTCGCATCGATAAAAGTACAAGCTTTACGTGGGCGACCTGTCTTTGGATCAGTATGTGCAGGCTCATCTTTAAATGCATCAATCTGTACCGTTAAATCATATGGTACTTCGTCGCCCGAACTACGCATGATTTTTTCGCGGATAATCTCACTGGCTAAAAAACGCTCTGATCGATCGGTAATTTGTTCAGTATCATAAATAGGTGCCGCAACTGGTAGATGTGACGCAATCACTTCTTCTAAGCGGTCTAGATTCTGATTTTTTAAAGCAGATACAGGCACGATGTCAGCAAAATCAAAACTGGCATTAAAAGTCTCGATAAGTGGCAATACACTGCCTTTATCTTTTAAGGTATCTGATTTATTAATGACCAATACCACAGTTAAATCAGTCTCACCGAGCTTCTGCAAGGTCAACAAGTCATCGTCACGCCACTGGTCTGAATCAACAACGAATAGTACCAAATCAACATCTACTAATGCAGATACGGCGGCTTTGTTCATACGCTCATTGATAGCACGCACTTCATTACGATGAATACCTGGTGTATCTACAAATACGGCCTGCATCTCATGATTTGACAGAATGCCGTGAATACGATGACGAGTCGTTTGCGGTTTACGTGACGTAATAGACAGCTTTTGACCCAACAAGTGATTCATTAGTGTCGATTTACCGACATTTGGACGTCCAACAATAGCAACATAACCTGTCTTAAAGTTATCAGCTATGCCTTCATGACGACTAGGCGAAAAGAACTCTTCAATCGCCATATCGTTTTCTGACGCCACATCTTCTGAGTGAGAGATACCATCATTCGTTATATCAGTATTATCTTGGCTTAAGTTGATATCTTTTTTTTCAGTCATATTTTCGGCGTTATCTTCATTATTTGAGGGCAAATCAGTATGATTGCTCATAGGGTAATCCTGTAGGTTTTATAACCAGTCAAACGGTATTTAATGATGAATTGGTTTTATCAGCACTAAAAAGTGAAACCGTTGTCGGTTGGGAAATATTTGAGGTTTGAAAGTATGTGACGTTTAAAAAAAAGCAAATAAGCAATTTTTAAAACGTCACTTAATATGGGTCGTCAGTTTAAAATTGCGTTGGTAGTAAATCGCTAAATGTTAGTTATGTACGCTTTTTAGCTGAGCCTGGAAGTTTATGCAACTGGTTGATCATAAGCTCTGCTGCTTTTTGTTCAGCGATACGGCGGCTCTCACCAGATTCAGTAATATCAGGGCAGTTAATGATATTAACATGGCAACGTACAACAAATATTTGATACGGTGCATTACCACGTGTTTCCATTAGCTCATAATGTGGCAGGTCAAACTGCTTAGATTGAAGCCACTCTTGTAAACGACTTTTTGCATCTTTTAATGCTTTACGATCATTGACGTTATCAATCAAATCTCCGTACCAAGAGAGCACGCAATCTCGCGTAATACCCATATCTTGACTGTCTAAATATATAGCCCCTATCAGAGACTCTACTGCATCGGCCAGTATAGAAGCACGATTGCGACCACCGCCCTTCCTCTCGCCCACTCCTAGTATAAGGTGATTAGAGAGCTCTAAGTTTTGCGCAATGATGACCAGTGACTCTTGGCGTACCAACGTTGCACGCATACGAGTTAATCGACCTTCATTTTGGCTAGGATAGCGATGATATAAAGCCTCACCGACAATCATACCTAGTAAGGCATCGCCTAAAAACTCTAAACGCTCATAGTTTTTCTTGCTATCAAATGAGCGATGGGTCAATGCAAGTTTTGGAAGGCTCAAGTCGTTGAACACATAGCCCAACTTACGCGTTAATACCGCTAGCCGCTGAATAAATTCTGAGCTAACAACAAGCGTGTCGACAGACGTGCCATTTTGTTGAGGAGTAGGAACCGCTTGGGAATGCTGCGAAGTTGGTTTCATGCGTGGCTTGTGGTTATCCCTTCTGTTTTACGGATTTAGTCATAATATCTATCGACTAAGGTTATAAGGAAAATTTAAGAGGATATTGACACCTCTTTCAATTACTCTGCTGCTGCCATATCAATATCACCTTCAAAACGATTGACGATATCAATATTGCTAAAGAAATTATTGGTTACTGCATATTGCTTATAAATAGCCAACTGGCCGGTTTTCTTATTAGTAAAAGTAAAGACTTCTTCTGCGGTAGTATTATAGTCAGCATTGATAGATAACTGCCTATTAACACGTGCAACAAACTGCTTGGCCGTTTCGTTGTTATTATTTGACTCGAGAAGTTCTGTACTCAAAGTTTTAGTCAATTGATAATCACCAATCTGAGCTGGAACGATAGCAACTACTAGCTTGGCAGCAATGCCCAACACCATAATGATGAATACGATACTTGTCACACTAGCACCGCGCTGAGTGGCCAATCCAGATAGTTGCTGCATTATGGTATTCCTCTACTGATAAGTTGCTATTTTTGGTAGATACCTAAATATAAGGTATCCGTTAATTAGGTAGCAACAATATTAGCACAAAACTATTATCGAAAAATCAACCAATAGAGATTCTTACCATCTTAATTAATAGCTCCATTGCGTTGGAAAGTTGGTAAATTAAGTCCTGGTGGCTTATGCATCCAAATATAAACTGCTTTGCCCGCTAAGTTCTCATCAGGTACAAACCCCCAAAACCGACCATCAGCACTACGGTCACGGTTATCACCCATAACAAAATAATGACCTTCTGGAACATTAATACGCCATTCTGTCCCTTCTGAGCTAACCACTTCTGGTGACTGCTGCTGTAGGAAGGGTGCGTACTGAGCACTATTCATACCAGTCAAGTAGCGAACAAGATGCTTGTTCTCACCCGGTGTTTCTTCAAAGTACTGCGCCTCACCTTCCTCTTGCTGACCCATCGCAGCTGCACTTTCTTCGGTCAGCTCTTGCCCTGGAGCAATTTGTCCCGGCAGATAAAGCTGTGAAGTCAATTCAGCACTTGCCGAAAAATCTACTGGCTGAGTATCAATCGGAACATCGTTAATCGCAAGTACACCTTGATCGTAGCTGACAGTATCACCAGGCAAGCCAATCACACGCTTAATATAATAAATACTAGGATTTTCAGGGTAGCGAAATACAGCCACATCACCATGTTCAGGCGAGCCGGTATCCAATATTTTATTATAAGTTAGCGGTAGTCTTACGCCATAAGAATACTTGTTTACAGCAATAAAATCGCCCGTATAAAGCGTCGGTACCATAGAAGATGATGGAATATTGAAAGGCTCAATCAAGAATGAGCGCACAATCAAGACCACTGCCAATACAGGGAAAAAATCATAAGCCCAGCGTACTAGTAAGCCTTCTTGACCACGCCCACGAGTTTTACGTTGTTTGAGTGCCAATTTGTCTAATAGCCAAACAATACCCAAAACGACGGTTAATGGCACTAAAATTAAATTAAAATCAAAATCCATACTAGTTTGCCTATTAACGAGCTGCTGCTTTAACGGTTGCTATTTATCAATTAATTGTACTAATCACTGTCAGTTTTACACTAACAATGAATATTCAATACTTACTCTACTTGTAGTACAGCTAAGAAAGCTTCTTGTGGAATTTCCACATTACCTACTTGCTTCATGCGTTTTTTACCAGCTTTCTGTTTAGACAATAGCTTTTTCTTACGCGAAACATCGCCACCATAACATTTGGCTAGTACATCTTTACGCATGGCTTTCACAGTACTACGCCCGATGATTTGGCTACCAATAGCGGCTTGAATGGCCACATCAAACATCTGACGTGGAATCAACTCTTTCATCTTAGTAACCAATGCGTTACCACGATAACGTGATTGCGTTTCGTGCACAATCATCGCTAAGGCATCGACTTTATCGCCATTGATTAGCACATCGACTCTCACCAGTTTATCGGCTTGATAACGTTCAAAGTTATAATCGAGCGAGGCAAAACCGCGTGAGACCGACTTCAGGCGATCAAAGAAATCCATGACGACTTCGCCCATTGGAATGTCAAATATCAGCTGTACCTGTCGACCCATAAAGCGCATATCAACCTGAACGCCACGACGTTCAATACACAAAGTCATCACATTACCTAAGTACTCTTGCGGTACTAAGATCTGACAGCGAGCAATTGGCTCACGAAACTCTTCAATGTTGTTTGGCTCAGGCAAATGTGAAGGGTTATCTACATAGATAACATCACCATTCTTTTTCTCAATTTCATAGATAACTGAGGGCGCTGTCGTAATCAAATCCAAATCGTATTCACGCTCTAGACGCTCTTGGATAATCTCCATGTGCAGCATACCCAAGAAGCCACAGCGGAAACCAAAACCAAGCGCATCTGAAGTATCTGGCTCAAAAAATAGTGAGGCATCATTGATCTGCAGTTTTTGCAAGGCTTCACGGAATTTTTCGAAGTCAGTAGACTCTACAGGGAACATGCCTGCATAAACTTGCGGTGTTACTTGCTTAAAACCCGGAATACGATCGACATCAGGCGTTTTGGCGTGAGTAATCGTATCACCAACAGGCGCGCCGGCAATGTCTTTAATACCAGCAATAATAAAACCAACTTCACCCGCCTCTAAAATACCCGTATCTACAGGCTTTGGTGTAAACACACCAATAGAACCCACTAAATGCGCCTCTTGAGTTGATTTAATATAGAGCTTATCACCTTTGCGTATAGTTCCTTCGCGCACACGAACCAATGACACCACACCCAAATAGTTATCAAACCACGAATCAATGATTAAGGCTTGTAGCGGTGCTTCACGGTCACCAGTCGGTGCTGGAATAAATGCAACCAATGCTTCGAGCAGTTTATCGACGCCTAAACCTGACTTGGCTGATACACGCGGTGCATCAACTGCATCAATACCAATGATGTCTTCAATCTCTTGAATAACGCGTTCAGGCTCAACTTGTGGCAAATCAATTTTATTCAGTACAGCCATGACTTCTAGGCCTTGATCAACTGCGGTATAGCAGTTGGCTACTGATTGCGCTTCGACACCTTGCGCGGCATCAACGACTAAAAGCGCACCTTCACAAGCGGCTAATGAACGCGACACTTCATAAGAAAAGTCGACGTGTCCTGGTGTATCGATAAAGTTGAGCTGATAACGCTCACCATTAGGATGATCGTAGAACAAGGTTACGGACTGCGCCTTAATAGTGATACCGCGCTCACGCTCAATATCCATGGAGTCAAGTACTTGAGCCTGCATCTCGCGATCTTGCAAGGCACCGCACATCTGAATAAAACGATCAGCAAGTGTCGACTTGCCATGATCAATGTGGGCAATGATTGAAAAGTTACGAATATTGGCTAATGCAGTCACAAAGCGCCTACTAAATTAAGGGTGATAGAATAGTGAAACTAAAAGAATAAATGCTGTCACACGCAAGCGATATCATAATTGCGTATTACTGAAAATAGCTCAAATCAGCTTATACACTAAAACTGCTATCTCAAATCAATCGCCGAATAGGCTATTACTTACGTGCAGATGTAAAAGAGTATTCTAGCAGTTTTCCACTACAAAGTAAGGCGATTTTGTGAGCAGAGAGATGATTTACAAGTGAAGTTACGAGCTGATAACCATACAGAGAGAAAGTATGATGCTTATTAGGGCTTTATTGTCTTCTGTGGTGCTAATAATCCATCAAAATGACTCACAATAAATCAGTAGAAAAAGCTACTGGGGTATATTGGATTTAGAGATGCCCTTCTCTACAGACTTACTTCCTGCTTGACCCAAATATTTATACATCCATGGTGATTTACCATAAAAAGCACCGTTTATCTGAGTCTGTTCTATCAAATATTCACGAAATCTTAGATAAAACTCATTATCGGGACTTTTAGGCCGTTGCCAAAAATCACTAAGTGGTTTTTGATCGGTCAGCTTAGGCGTATTATAAATCGCACGACCCATGATCTTGGTTGGTTTTTTATGATATACCGATTGCAGACCCGTGGTACTGTTGATAGTCAGCATACCAATACTATGTTTCATCAAGGTTGGCAAGTGCATATCGCAACCGTAAAAAACACGGTCAACCACTTCATAGCGCACGGCCAAGCTAGATACCAACTCACGATAGTCTCGATGACCACGATCTAACGGATGATGCTTCAGTACCAGCAACTGCTGCTTATCAGCATAAGTTGCAAAACTTGCAATAGACTCATCAATGAACTGTACAACATCTCGATAATCACTGTGATGGGTAATCTGTGAGTCATTATGCACTTGCAAACTAATCAAGAAGTAATTATTACTTTCGTTCTTAGTCAGTCTATTCTGCAGTTGTTTATCAGGTATGTAATCTCGCAATTTTCGCCATGGTGCTCTCAGCCAAGCAATCGCTTCTTGCCATGCTGTCATGCCACGGTAATGCGAATAGTGTGGATAGCGACCTTTATACATCCAAGCAATAATATAATAAACAATAGCAGCAATACTCAACCGATAAAAACGATTGTGTGTATATAGCGGCTGATCATTGGCCTTTTTGAGTGCTTTGATGTCTTCTATATTTAAGCGTGAATAGCCATTAATCCCATGTTCTTGCAAGGTGATATAGTCAGGACGCAAATACCCTTCTTCAAATACGAAAAATGACGTCTCTAACTGCTCGCTGATACAGGAAGCTTGCGTATGATGTGGGCGACAATCGCCGAAACAAACAATCGCATCAATGGCATTTTCTTTAATGAATGCCTGCAACCAAGAAGAAAAATGCGCTAATGTTCCCGTATATTCATAGGTATTATCATGATGATAGAAAAAAGCATCACCTGCATTAAAGTTAATTTTGCTAACTTTGATATCTTGGGTTTGCAAAAATGTCGAAAAGCGATTGAAGAATCCGCCCATCTTTCCTTGTAACAGCAAGACGTGTCGATGAGTAAGCAAGTGAGACATCGATGCTGCCATAGTATTGGACTACCATTAAGTGAAAGGGTCATAAATAAAAACGAGAGTGGTCGGTAAACCGTGTGAAGGCACGTAGAATAAAAAATATTATACCGAAAAACAATCTGCTTGTCGCAGCGGAATTATGCCACGAGTCCGAAGCCCATCAACGGGATACTTTACGCAAAAACTGCTGAAATTGATGACGCTGCTGCATAAAACGTGTGGCGGCATGACGCTTAATTTGTGTAGTCAAAGTCGATACTGCTGACTTAGAGGTCTGCATCGAGTGATGCGTATTGTTAAACATTTTAGTTTGAGATTCTTTTTTACCATTACCTTCAAGCATATATTCGTTTATAGATGGATACAGATAATCAATAACCTGTTCTACTTGCGCAAGCCCATAGCCATTTGGTAAACGATAGAGTGGATAGCGAATGAGCACGCAATACAGTAATTGCTCGAGCGTCAACGCTGTGTCTCTTTTGCGTCTTTCTAAATATTTAGACTTGGGTGATAACTCTGCGTCAATATCAGTCGTTAACCCCCATCCTGCATAAAATGGCAAACCATAACAGGTAACCTTTAAACCACGCAGCAATGCCTCAAAACCCGTCAACGAGCTAATAGTGTGCACTTCATCGATACATTCTAAGCAGTCAGGCATGGCCGTATCATAGGCGACCGCATTTACTTGACGTAAACCTGCTGCCGTTACTTTGCCTGCTCGCAACCCTGCCTCAACGTCAGGGTGCGGCTTATAAATTAGGTAAGCATCAGGGCTGTCTTGGCATACACGATCAATCAAGCCACGATTAGTCTTGATGGTCGAACCACAATACTGAACTGACAAATCATCTTCTACTTGACCGATAATGAGAATTCGGCGTTTGCCAGATAATTTTGCTTCCTGCATCCATGAGCTATGCTGGCTATCAGAACTATTAACATCAGCACCCACATTGTATTTACTCACGCGCTGAGTAAGTAGCTTTTCTTGCAGCAGTTTTACTCGTGTACTTTGGTGTGGATTTAGCGCTTCGCAGTTGCACAACAATGTTTCTAAATCTGAGGGCTGAGTCGCATCATAATAGATGCCCTGCTTATCTATTACCACCGACAATGGTGCGAGTAGTGTGGCACCTAAACCATTTGAGCGGATAAATCCATCTTCCATACAGTAAATAGAAGGCTTTTCAGAAAACTGCATTACTAGTTTTTTCTGGCGCTTCTGTTGTACTTGCTGTCGTTTGGCTAAGCCCCATACAAGTAAAGGCCGCTGATAGTTGACTCGAAAATGATCTGGATGCAGTAGATTCTTTAAGCGTGGCTTAGGTTTAACGAATAATGTTGTACGTGGCAGATTGATAAAATCTCTCACAAAAGGCAACTTCCAACGGCTGAACTCATATACTGTCAAATCGCCTTCCAAACGTGATTGCCAATGACGATTGGTCACCAACCACTCAATAGCCGTATCTATGTCGCAAGCCTTTTTGGTTGCGGGATCTACGTAATGGCTATAGTCAATATAAGCGCTATAAAACAGTGTTTCTAGCGTGGTATTTATTGTCTTACTAGACGCTGTAGAGAATAGTGACAAGCCTGATGTTTTCTTAGTAATCACTGATGCTCTGGCAGACAATTCACGACGATGCTGAACTTCTTTAAGCAAACGTTTTGGTGCGCCACTATCGTCGGTGAGCCCCCACCCGCTATACCAGCTGACACCAAAACAATGCACCTTTTTACCCAACATCAATGCCTCAAAGCCCATATGTGAGCTGACTGTATATACATGCTCCACTTGAGAAAGCAATGCAATTGGGTTAAGCGCTTGCGTTAATAGTCGAACATTTTTAGGTGGTCTAAGACTGGTCAGGTATCCTGATTTTGATGCAGGATGAGCCTTTATCCAAATATGAGAGTCTGGATGATTACTGCAAGCGGCTTTCAGCATTCGCTTAAATTGACGTTTGTTAGCACCAGCACCTCTAACAGAAGAGTCACCAGCTACTTGATCAATTAATAGAACATGAGATTTTAGAGGTATTTTGAGCGTGTTTATATTGTCTTGACTAACCAAGTCGTTTAATGAAGGGCAGTCGATGACTGCGTTATACTTGCTAATCTGTTCATCACAGATACGTGCCATCAATTGCTGAGCACGTGCTTGCTCTGTTCCACTCTTATCGATAATAGCATTTTTAGTACGCTCAATTATCAGCTGCTCGAGGCGTGAACACTGTGTCAGATCAAAGTAGATACCAACATCATCAACAACCACACTCAAACCATGACGGCTACTAATACCCGAATCCAATGAGCGTAAAAAGCCATCTTCAATACTGAGGGTTGAAAGCTGCTGCCGTGTAGCCACCTTGTTGGCTCGTTGATAGCTTTTCTTGTGACCCCATCCAATAAATGCATCAGGTTGCTGTTTTGATGAATGCATAATTTTCTGTTTTATAGTATGTGGTAACGGTAAAAAGGACGAACTATCATCAACCAAGCGATAGGCCAATCCTGACCACGGGTACCATCGCTGAATATCGGCTTGTAGCATGTGCGGCAACAACACATTGTTATGACGTATACCTTTTCCCACAACGGCCAATTGAGTAAATAGTAATGACGGCTGTGCTGCAATGACAGACTCAGACATCAAAGACATAGCTTTGTCGTTATCAGTATTTGCCTGTCTTACTGCCATATTTCATACCTTACTAATTGAGCGTTATTTATCAAACTTCAACAATGCATTGAGCTTTCAAATCAAGGATCAAAATATGACGTTTGCAGCGATTGCCAATTGATAGAGGATTTGTGATATACCACGGGCAATTTCTACGTTTTTAGTTTTGATTTTTGGCAATACCATAATTTCATCGCCTTGCTGAATACGGTACGCAGTGTTAACCACTTCATTTGTACCGTTTTGATGAATCACAAGAATCTCTTTAGTATCAGCATTATCACCAAAACCACCGGAGCTAGCGATATAGTCGCCAACTGTATAATCAGCATTAAATGTCAGTGCCCCTTGCGCACGCACTTGACCATTTACCGTAATGATAGAGGTTTGCGCAGGTATCTCAATGATATCACCTTGCTGTAGAATGATGTCCTGCCATGAGTTCGGTACGACAACAATTCGACCATCCGTTTGTACTTTACGAGCTTTAGCTACAAACTCTTTAACTAAAGTAGCATCATCTTGACGCAGGGCTGCTTCTTCACGGGTCGTCGACTGCGTCGCAAGTGTTAATTCTTCTAAGCGATCAAGCGACTCATTAATCATACGCTTTTGTTGCTCAGCAACAGATTCGCGATAAATGGTCAAGTTGGTTAGCTTTGCAAGTGGACTCGGTTGCAATTGCGGGATAATATCTTTCAGGCGAGCCCCGTAAGGTACAATCATCGCACCGTTACCCGTATGCGCGCCCTTAACTTGAACAGCAATGGTACCCGCATAGCGATCTGACGTGACTACCATCTGATCCCCATTATAAACAGGCACGTTTTGAGCATCAGCTAATGAGTAATATTCTGCTGTCTGCGCACGGCCTGCACTGCGGGTAATACTAACATTGGTCGCATTCGCTGCTGGACTGGCCACTTGTAATACATCACCTACGGTCAAATCGTTTACATCAAACTCAAAAGTGTATTCGTTCTGAACTTGGCCACTAACTGCAAAGGTTTTCTTTTGCGGAGAGACAGTTATCACATCACCATCTCGAAATGAGAATGACTGTAGTTTACCGGCCAATAGGAAATCATATAAATTGACTTGCTGTAACATCTGACCATTACGCTTTATTTGAATATCAATATAGCTACCACGAGTTGGATCAACACCGCCTGCTCTGTCTAAGTAAGACAATACTGAATCTGCTGCCAAACCACCATAATAACCAGGTTGTTTGACAAAACCAGTAACGAATACTTTCACTGGTTGTGCTTGCTCTAGTGAAGCATAAACACCAACATTAGAGCGGTAAATACGACTGACAGCGCTTTTGACCACGTTTTGCAAATTACCATTTTGTACACCAGAGATGCGTACTGGACCAACATTGGGCAAGAATATATTACCTTGTGGATCAACTGTAGTAGTGGCTGCATATTGATAGGCACCCCACATCCTTACTTGGACGTTGTCACCAGG
Organism: Psychrobacter sp. TPE 89C; assembly: GCF_055522395.1. NCBI lineage: Bacteria > Pseudomonadati > Pseudomonadota > Gammaproteobacteria > Moraxellales > Moraxellaceae > Psychrobacter > Psychrobacter sp. TPE 89C. Next base: position 156,649 of record NZ_JBVFXW010000001.1, on the reverse strand, counting down.
GTTTATCACATAGCTGTCATTAAAAGTAGAGCCAGAAGTGGTCGAGAATGCACCGCGAAACAACTGCTCACCAAACATCATATCTTGAGTGTTGATATCTTGATACGGACGTGTGGTATTGATAACCGACTGACTGGGCAAACTCGCTGCATTCACTGCTTCTTGCATCGTTGCCTGAGCCGGAACACTACCAGAGAATGCTTGCGTTGAGGCGTTGCTAGTATTGTTACTTGTACCAAAGCTAGATCCAGCCATCTGATTAGCAGCGCTATCTGCTGCCATGGCTGGCAAGCTCGTCGCGGCCATCGCCAAACTAATCATCATCACGATAGAACGTGGTTTTGTATTCATGCGTTGTATTCCTTTGCTGATCTATCGATCATTATTGATATCTGGTTTGTCAAAGTTGCCTTGAACAAATCTAGCTACGATGGTCACGGACAACTGCCATTACCAAGCGCACGAAACCATAGAATATCAATAGCAATGCTAGTGATGTCCAAATAATGTAGCCACGGCGTGGATACAATGCTTCTTCAGCTTCATATGGCGTTGAAATCACAATCAGATTTTTCATCTTTTTGAAGGCTTCTAAACGCGCTTTTTCAAGTGATGATAACGATAATTTATATAGCTCAGTCGCAAACTCAACATCAGCTTTGATAGTTTCAAACTGTATGGCTTGGCGGTTCAACTTGGTGGTATTTGGTGACGTTAATTTGGTTTGCTCTTGAGTAATCTGCTCTGTGACAGCTTTTATCTGACTTCTTAATGAAACGACCTGCGGTGCATCTGGGTTCAAATAACTAAGCAATTGACGCTCTTCCGTACGTAATGAACTCAACTGCCCTTGTAGACTACCAATCAGCTGGTTAACAATTTGTGCATTAGCTTGTGGGTCGTAAATTTCATTGTCATTTTGATAGTTTAATAGCTGCTCTTTCGTTTCATTTAAACGATCTTGCGACTCGTTTAATTGTGTTTCTGCAAATACCAATTGATCACGAGCAACTTCTTGTGAAATACGGTTTACAAACTGCTCAGACTCACTCAAGATCGTTTTGTTGAGCTCAAAAGCATACTTTGCATCAAACGCTTCTGTCGATACTGAAAGTATAGAGCTTTGTTCATCCAGGTTGATATGAACCCGTTGTTTGAAGTACTCAAGCAACTCTTCTTGCGTGGCATCAGGTTTAAGCTCATTGATCGGGTCTGAACCATCAACATGATAAGCCTCACGGAACTTGAATTTTTTATCAAGTCGCTTCACCATATCATTGGACAGAATGTACTCTGTCAAATAAGTCGCATCTTCTTTACTCGTACTATTCACACCCAGTAACGCAGATAAGCCGCCACCTGATGCCGTACTGGTGTCACTGACCTGTTTGACCACTACATTAGCCGTCGACGTAAATCGTGGATGGGCAAACGTCATGACATAAAAGATCACTAACACCCAAGGAAGAATCACTAAGCCAATAAACAGCGAGAAGCTAACGATCTTACTTTTTTGCTTTGTGGATATGCTTTTCATAAACTTCTATCGCTTCTGTTGTATCATCAAAGACGTGTGCTGTTTGGTCCATTAACACAATACCAATATCACAGTTTCGCTTAATATCACCGATATTATGCGACACTATCAAAAATCCTGCTTGCTCACGACGTGCAGCCAATATCTCTTCACTACGCTTTCGAAAAGCAGCGTCACCCACGGCACCTGCTTCATCAAGCATGTAATAATCAAAATCAAAAGCCAAGCTTAAGCCAAACGTTAAGCGTGCTTTCATCCCTGACGAATAGCTTTTCACTGGCATGTCAAAATAACTACCAATGTCTGCAAACTCTTCGACAAACCGAATTTTTTCGTCGATGTAAGGACCACTTGAATATAGACGACAAACAAATCGTACGTTTTGACGACCTGTCAAACTACCTTGGAAACCACCTGCCACTCCGACTGGCCATGAAATCGTTGAGTCAGTAATAATCTCTCCGTGATCTGGCTCATCAAGACCACAGATAATACGGAGCAAGGTTGACTTACCAGCACCGTTGCGACCTAGCAAACCAACGCTCTGTTTATCACCAATGGTCAGATTTAAATCTTTAAACAGATAATGCCGACCTTTCTTGGTCATAAATGACTTAGAAACATTTCTAATTTCAATCATTTACTTACCTTTTTATATAGCTTGCATACTTGTTTCTAACGAGAGCGAATCATATCGCGTTCAGCATACTTATAAAGTAATAATCCTAAAAAATTAACCGCAAACATCCATTTCAAGAAGTAGCCAATATCAATATGCGATACTGGATAGTTAGGCGCAAGCGCATGTCTTATCAGTTCAATATTATGTATAAAGGGGTTATAAAGCAAATAACTAAAGTAAGGTTCGGGAATGATATGAATCGGATAAATAATCCCTGAGGTGAAATACAGTATTGTAAAGAATATTGTAATCACTTTACTAATTTCACCACCATAGTAACCAATCACCATCATGATTAGAGCAACACCAAAGCTAAATATAAAAAGTGTTATCCAACAGAACAAAACAATGTGCAAATTTTCTAAATTGGCATATATATCAAAGAAAGCTAGGCCTGCGAGTAGTAATATAGAAGTAAAAAAATAAATGACTAACTCTAAAAATGAACGGGCAATAATGACATCAATATGCTTAATTGATCGGTACATCAATAAGCCTTTGTTCGCATCAACAGCCCCTAGTGCTCTTGTTGCTATTTTTTGGAACATACGGAAAGGAACCATACCCGCTACTAAAAACAGGGAGAAATCCATTCCTGGCACTAAGCGCTCACGAATAGCACCAAAAATAACTAAAAATATAAGCACCTGAAACAGTACTTCAAGCGGTGCCCAAAGGTATCCCAAGCGATAGCCACCAAAGCGCGTTTGTAGCTCACGCATGAGCAATGCATGAAACGCAGCACCCATGACTTTGAGGCCACTACGATGCTTAATAGGACGATAAGGGGGCAGTTGTACAGACATAGCGTTACAGGACTTTACCGAAAACAGCCCCTATGATAAGTAAGCGCGACATAAGTTACAACAATTAATCTGTGTCTAAACAGATAAGCCTATGATTTAGTAAGAAATGGGTAAGTAATAATAACCAGATGCTCGATTCACCTCACTATCGACACACTTCCACCATTTATTTTAGGCAAAAAAAAACCAATCTCGATAGATTGGTTTTTTAGTTGATACTAATTAAAGTATCTATAAATGGTGGCGATGAAGAGACTTGAACTCTTGACCTCACGATTATGAGTCATGCGCTCTAACCAGCTGAGCTACATCGCCATTTTAGGTTGGCTATTATGCCTAAGCAGATGACTGTCGTCAACCCCTAATGAACATTTTTTCCAAAAAAATTGACCTAATATTGAGAAACCATCATTAACAATCAATAGCGAGCTTTTCAATAATATTTGGGCCATTAAAAAGGTTTGGTAAACCGATAAGCCGGGTTCTGTCGTGGACAATCATTCCTCTAGGCGTACAATCGCTCGTACGCTCAAGCAACCTACCCGCATCGAACGCGGGCCGCGCCATGCCGATGCCTATTTGGTCTTGCTACGCGTGGAGTTTACCATGCCGTGAACTGTTGCCAGCCACGCGGTGCGCTCTTACCGCACCCTTTCACCCTTACCGATGACATGAACATCTTGCGATACTCATATAAGCCAAAGGCGGTCTACTCTCTGCTGCACTGGTCGTCAAGTTACCCTGCCCAGCCGTTAGCTGGCACGCTGCCCTATGTAGCCCGGACTTTCCTCCCCTGCATGTCTGTTGCCAGTGTGCAGCGGCGATTGCCTAGTCTACCAAGCGCGCTAGTATAACAAACTTATGGCAAAGTGCGAACGTCTTTTGGATTTATTTTTAGTAGCAGCATAAATAGCTCAAATAAAACCTTCGGGCAAAGATAAACAGTAATTTTCTGACAGCGTTTCGGCATTAAGCATTTCAGTATTAAGCATCTCTGTATTAACAGACATTTGGTTTTTTAGAGCTGGTATCTGTAGCCAATGAGCCTTGGGGTAATTCGCAGCTAAATAATTTTGCAAAAAATCCACCGTGCTATTCGCAATCTCGGTATCCGTATTATCAGCATTGTCATGGATATGATTATAAATAACGCTATGTACAGATAACCCACGGGCTTTTATCGCTTCCAAACTCAGTAATGTGTGATTGATACTGCCCAAACGACCTGAAGTGACCAAAATAATTGGATAACCTTGAGTAGCAATATAATCTAAAATTAATAAATGCTCCGTTATTGGTACGAGTAATCCACCCGCGCCTTCTAGTAATACCAAGTCGTACTCAGCTTGCAATCGTTTGGTGGCATTAGTAATCAGTTCAGGATCTAGCACTTCCCCTGATAATCGAGTGGCTAAGTGCGGTGATGCAGGCTTTTCATAGCGATGAGCGCAAGTGGTAAAATCAAGGTCACATGGCTGTAGAGGAATATCCATTAGTTGACGATGGGTAATGATATCGTCAGCAACGCCCATCTCGCCAGTATTGGCATTCATTGTCACGCCAGTTTGCACCAGCTTCTGAGTGATGACGTTGACGTCCTGCTGCATCAACGATTTGGCAATGATGCCAGTGGCATAAGTTTTACCGATATCGGTATCGATACCTGAAACAAATAGAACACTCATAGCTCACCTTATAAAAAATTGACTGGCATATAATGCAGGGAGTTTTTGCTAAACTTCAATATTTGAAGCTGAACTCGAAACTTGTGCCAGATAAACTGTCACTACCTGTAGTAACGATTGGCATAAGGTCACAAGCTCATTATCAGTAATCACATAAGGCGGCATGATATACACCAATTTACCAAACGGTCTGACCCAGATACCGTTCTCAATCAACAAAGCCTGAAAAATGGGCATATCAACAGCGTTATGTAATTCAATGACGGCGACTGCACCCAAACAACGTACTTCTGCCACGCCTTCTAATAACGCGGCTGGTGCTAGCTGCTGTTCCATAATAGTCTGCATGTTTGCGGTACGTGCTTCAATATCATAAGACATAATCAAATCAATCGATGCACACGCAACCGCACAAGCAAGTGGGTTGCCCATAAATGTTGGACCATGCATAAGGGCTGGATAGTCGCTATTATGAATGGTATCGGCAATTTTTCGGGTACATAATGTCGCGGCAAAGGTCATATAGCCGCCCGTCAATGCCTTGCCAATGGTCATGATATCAGGGTTGATATCAGCATGTTCACACGCAAACAACTTACCACTACGACCAAAACCAGTGGCAATTTCATCCGCAATCAATAGCACATCATGTTCGTCACAAAGTTGACGAAGCAATTGCAGATATTCAGGACTATAAAAACGCATTCCGCCTGCGCCCTGAATAATCGGCTCAATAATAAAACCTGCTAGCTTATCGCTGTGCTCATCAAAAAATGCTGTAAGGGCAACACGATCAGATTCTGTTAAAGCCCGCTCAAATCCCAACGGTGGTGCTGCGACAAAATGCTGCGTTGGTAATTGCTTGCCATATAGGCTATGCATGCCGTTAATAGGGTCACAAACACTCATGGCATGCCACGTATCTCCATAGTAGCCGGAATGTGTCGAGGCAAACTGTTGCTTGTTCGGACGCTTAACGGCGACTTGATATTGCAACGCCATTTTTAAAGCCACCTCTACCGCGATACTGCCACTGTCCGCATAGAAAATCGCATCAAGTCCAGCAGGCACAATGTCGAGCAATTTCTGACCCAAATCTATCGCTGGCTGATGGGTCAAGCCGCCAAACATCACATGCGCCATTTTACCCAATTGCTCGATAATAGCGGCGTTCAATTTTGGATGATTATAGCCATGAACGCTCGCCCACCATGACGACATGCCATCGATAAGGCGCGTGCCGTCTTCGGTAACGATATAAATACCTTCGGCACGATCGATAACAATATTTGGATAAGTAGGTGGCAGGCTAGCATATGGATGCCAGAGATGTTGTTGATCAAAATCGCTCGTTATCTGGTTTGCATTTATCGTCATTACATTGTTCCTAAAGCGCTTCGAACCCAAATATCATTAATAATGTATGGGCTATTTATTGACCAGTAATACGTTTGTATTTAGACAATAAATCGCTTTCTGTCTCGACATGATTGGGATCATGAGGGATGCAGTCAACCGGACAAATAACCACACACTGTGGTTCATCAAAATGCCCGACGCACTCGGTACATAGATCAGGGTCGATAACATAAATATCGTCCCCTTCTGATATCGCCTCATTGGGGCACGCAGGCTCGCACACATCACAGTTGATGCACTCATCAGTAATCAGTAGTGCCATGAACGGCTCCTTACGGTTGGTTTTTAGCCTATATGCTGCAGCTGTCGGCCTATTAAAAGGCTAGCTGTCTTGAATCACCAGTTTTTTTGTAAAAGCATCAGACACACAAGTGGGTACGAATTTAGTGACGTCGCCACCAAGTTTGGCAATTTCACGAATCATGGTCGATGAGATAAAGGAATAATTCGGTGCTGGCGTCAAAAATACCGCTTCAAAATTTTCATCAAGCTCACGGTTCATATTGGCTAACTGGAATTCGTATTCAAAATCTGACATGGCACGTAAACCACGCAAGACAGCAGCAGCTCCTTGAACACGCATAAAGTCGACGAGCAAACCCTCAAAGCCAACCACGGATACTTGTGGCAAGTCAGCAAATACGGTCTCAACCAAAGCGACACGTTCTTCAAAGTTGAATAATGGCTTTTTATGATGTCCTGAAGCAACTGCAATAACGACTTCGTCAAACAGCTTAGTGGCACGTGTGACCAAATCCACATGACCATTAGTAATAGGATCAAAAGTACCTGGATATAAAATTTTGGTGTGTAACTTTGAGGAATTGGGGGAATCAGGAAGGCTCATAGCATGGCTAACATAGTCGGTAATATTGGACTATATGCTAGCAAATTTTGCTCAAACTTAATACTTATCTGCTACATTTGTCCTAACAGCTGACTTACATTTTTATCGGAGGCTTTGCTACAATGGTTGGTTCGACTCATCCTGCTTATTTTTTAAATAAAAAACACGCTAAACAAGCGGATTAGGATGAGGAATTATAGGTGAGGACAACGATGTTGTTCTTAGAAATCCTTACGAGGAAACCATGTCAAAGAAATCAAAAAAACCTGAGAATCAGATTTGTGCCAATAAAAAGGCACGCCATGAATACTTTATTGAAGAATCGTTTGAGGCGGGTCTTGCCCTACAAGGGTGGGAAGTCAAAGCCATTCGCGCAGGTAAGATGACCATTACTGAAGCGTATGTGATATTTCGCAATAACGAAGCTTTCTTGTTTGGTGCGCACATTCAGCCGCTACTATCGAGCTCAACGCACGTTAGCCCAGATAGCATTCGTACTCGTAAGCTGCTACTCAATCGTCGTGAAATCGAAAAACTAGCTGGGGCAATCAACCAAAAAGGTTATGCTTGCGTACCGTTGTCTTGCTACTGGAAAAACTCACTGGTGAAATGCCAGATTGGTCTTGCCATCGGTAAGAAGCAACATGACAAACGTAAAACATTGAAAGATCGTGATTGGGAACGTGATAAGCAACGTGGCTTTAAACAACATTTGGATTAATACAGTCAAATCCACTATAGAGGTGTTACAGCATTAACTTCGCTTGAAGTATGTTATATACATCTGCGCTCAGTTGCCTTGTACCACCTCTACATTGAACTAACGATAGCCTCTTAAACGAAGCCAGTTTAATCTAATACAAAAATGGACGATTCAGCATTATGTTGAATCGTCCATTTTTTATTTATCTTTTATTTAACCTTTATTTAGTCAGCAAATGACTCGCTTGCTTACGGGATCGGCTCTTTTGCCAAAGATTGCATATTTCTACGAGCTTGGCGCAATTGACGAATGCCATGTGTAATCAAACAAGCAATGCCGACCCAAATCAAACCATAGCTATAAATCATCGCTGACTCAAATGGATTGCCCAATACGGTAATCGCTAAGACAAACAATAGCGCAGGCTCCAGATAACTCATCATGCCATAAACATTTACAGGTAGCATTTGACTGGCATCAACGTTGGTTTTCATCGCCCACACGCTCAGTACACCTAGTCCAGCAATCATCATTATAAAGAAGGCAGAACCACTCACCAACCCCAAACTACTCGGTGCAAAAAGCAATAAGTAAGCCAACGCAAATGGCGCACAAATGCTTAAATCTACCAACAATCCAGTCACCGCACCGATACCCTGTAACCGTCGCAAAATGTAATACACAGGATAAGTCCCGCAAACCCATAGCGTCGCCCAAGAAACACTCTGGGTACGGACAATCTCACTACCCACTCCTAATGCTGCAAAGCCAACTGCTAACCACTGTAGACGACTTAACTTTTCGCCAAATAATAGGCAACCAAACAGTACCATGGTAAGCGGAAATAAGAAGTAACCCATGGCCGTTTGTACGCCTTGACCATTAACTGGTGCCCACATAAATAGCCAAAATTGACTCAGAAATATAGGCGTCGGTAATAACAGCCAAGCCCACTGCTTTGCCGTACGTAATGCTTTTAACTTATCAATGTGTAACCCTAAACGACCACTGATAACCAAATAACCAACCAGTGCCACCCACATCGCAAGCATCCGCCAGATAAAAACTTGCGTCCCTGATAACGGCGCTAAAAAGCTACTATAGGCGTAAAGAATACCGAATAACACATTGGACAATACGGCCAACACCACACCCAATATTAACGTACGTTGCTGCGTGCTGCCCGCTGTCCAAATCGCAGGTAAAGGTATGCGCGACACTGTGGATGCCAATGTACTGGCGAACGCATTAGATAATATAGAAATAGACATGAGCAGCACCGTAAAATAGTAGTCGTTAAACAAATCAATGGTCAGCACGGTGATGGTTCGTGGCTAACTACTGATTGGTTGATAGGTTCTATTTTACTTATACCTTACGAGATATTATTTCTATAACCATCTTTATGTGAGTAATATTATCTAAAAGTTTATTAATAATTCAATTATTTATCAGTTTTTGAATTATAGTGATAACAGGTTTAATAACAGAATTTTTAGCAGCGTTCTTTGCAGTGTTCTTAGCAGCATTTTTGGAGGTAAATACCGTGAGCCACGTTTTGGATGATATTGATAAAGCCATTTTGAATTTGCTACAAGAGGATGCTACGTTGCCTTTAAAAATAGTCGCAGAACGTGTCCATGTATCTATCGCTACAGCGCAGCGCCGTATCCAAGCGTTAACAAACAATGGCGTGATTACCAAGCAGGTCGCTATTGTCGATCCTAATAAGGTCGGCTATGGACTGACAGCGGTCGTAATGATTGAGATGGCGCGCTCCAACACGTCGATGCAGCATCGATTTGAGCGCTTAATGCATTCGCAGCCACAGGTCATGAGCTGCTATGAGGTATCAGGTGATGCGGATTTTATGTTGATGGTCAACGCTAAAAATATGAGCGAATATCATCGTTTCACCACAGGCTTGCTAACTTATGAAAATAACGTCCGCCACTTTAAAAGTCAGTTTGTGATGAACTTCACTAAGAGTGGCACGAAGATTACGTTAGATTAATTTCAAGGCGTGTCACTGATTGCTCATGACTTATTAATTATGGTTAATCAGTCATAATTAATAAATAGATGTCATTATTTTAGATCACATCAAGTGACTAAAGACACGCCCCAATCTCATATTGAAAAAGCATTAAATTCATATTAAAAAGACATTAAAAAAGCTTTTCAACCACTGCCCTCGGATGGCTCTGCTTGGCAGTCTCTGCAACCCGAAAAAATATTTCATCTGCTTCTACAGGGCCAGCAATATCGCACAAGCAAATATAAGCAAGCTGAATCAAATTATTCAAGAGATACTCATTGTCAGGTACGATTGGCCGCGCACCTTCCAAGAACTGATTAATGTCGATAGAATGCCCTTTAAAGGTGCGTTCTTTCGCGACAGTTTGGTGCATGATATGAAAAAAACTGCGTTTGTCTGATTCTGTTAGCTGACTACCAATGGCTTCCATCACCGTATAAAAAGCTTGAAGTATTTCAGAAACAGATTTTTGTTCATCAATTTCTACACTACTACCGCTCTCTTCGGCCACCTGCTGATGGTCTGTCTGCATCGTATTCCAAAAACCTTTACGAATATCAGACTTGTGTTCTTGTAGCTCAGGATAGCGTCGCGTCGCATCTAAAACGCACTGCTGCATCATTTTTACAGATACCGTCGAATGCCGCTGCCAATGCGTGGTGAGCAGTCGCACCTCTTCAGGATTTAAGTATTTTGCCAGTACAACTGCCATCGCGGACACGGTTTGATTTACTGATTGAGTGTCGATATTCATCAGTTTTCTCCTATAAATGTCGCTCTGTTAAGTTTTTGGCATCGAACATTTGCTTTTGAAACTCTGGATAGCCAATCTCTGCATGCTCGGTATAATCTAGACCGCGCTGCTCATGCAAGCGACTGGCTTTTAATCCAAAGCTGACATCAATCAACTTATACATGACGAGTCCCAATCCCAATCCCCAGACTAGCGCTACGCCCACACCAAGCGCTTGCACACCCACACGTGATAAATTAAATAAGTCGCCTGAATAAAACAATCCAGCCGCAAGCGTGCCCCATGCACCGCCAAAACCATGAACTGCAACGGCTGATACCACATCATCGATTTTTAGTTTCAACAATGCTTGTGTTGATAAGATATAGATCACGGAAGCAGCTGCACCGATGATAACGGCAAAGATAGGCGTCGTTGTCGCACAGCCTGCGGTAATAGACACCAAACCAATCAAACTGGCATTGACACTGTCACTGAGCAAAATAGCTTTGTTCAACGCTTTTGAGATGAGCATATAACTCACTACTGCACTGATTGCTGCTACGAATGTATTGACGGCAATTAGGCCGATATTGCCAGTGATCGATAATGTGGAACCAGCATTGAACCCAAACCAGCCAAACCACAAGATAAAACCACCAAGTGCAACCAATGTCATATTGTGGCCCGCTATCAATCTTGGCGTACCATCAGGTGCGAAACGACCCAACCTTGGGCCAATGACCAATATACCCGCGAGTGCTAGCCACCCACCGATAGAGTGCACAACCGTAGAGCCAGCAAAATCAATGAACCCAAGCTCAGCTAGCCAGCCCGTACCACCGAAATAACCACCCCAGACCCAGCTGGCGAATACAGGATAAATGAACAAGCAAATGAGACATGCCGCTACCGCGTAACCTACAAAGGATACCCGCTCCGCCATCGCCCCACTCGCTACCGTAACAGCTGTGGCAGCAAACATCATTTGGAAAAACATCAATGCCCAGTCCATATTGGACAAATTCACTGGCATAAAGTGATCCGTACCGAAGAACCCCGAATCATTGGTGCCCATCATCAACCCAAAACCAACGAGATAAAAAGCCAAACCACCGATACACATATCGGTATAGTTTTTCATCATGACATTGACCGTGTTCTTCGCACGTACCGATCCGCTCTCTAACAATGCAAATCCTGCCTGCATAAAGAACACTAGCACCCCGCCCCAAATAATCCATGCAATATTCTGATACTCAAGTAGCTGTGCCACTGTCAGAGCCGCTTCTTCAGCAGCCATTGCGCTAGACATAATCCCAAACAGTACCGCACTCATCAACAGTACTTTAGAGCAGAAGGAGGTACATAAGACAGATACCTTGCCCAAGCTAAAATAGGATGCTTTCACTTTACTTCTCCAAACAATTATCGATTTTATGGTATTTATATATGTATTGTTTTTATGAGCCTATCTAAATCAATAGACTCTACGAAAGAGAAAGCAAAGCGCATGCCAAAACGTACTTTAGGCATTGGGAAAATAAAATAGCTACTCTAAAAAAAGAGCACCCTTTAATCGAAACAGACCTGTAATTGTTCATCTAGCATCAAATAAACGCCGAGATGTGGACTGATAAAAATAAGATGCCTAGTACGAAATTGATACTTAGCTTCTGTTCTACTTCATTAGCAGTAGCCAAAGTATTTTGTTCAATAGAATATGAATAATGAGTAGATAAGGCATGTCTAAACCATGTACCATATCAACGAAAGTTTGATAATAATCATCAAACAGAGAATCAATATCAATAGTCGATAGTCAATCATCATAGACAAGGAAATAGAGCATGACTCAGCTTAAAGGCACACCTGCAGACAAACTAGAAAGCACCAGTAATAACCATAAGCGTACTACTGCACTACCAGCCAAATTCAACTCAAAAGCAGTGATTATGGGTGCCTCACTGGCGGCGTTGCTAGCGACCTCAGGCTGTGCTACCAGCTCATTGCTAGACAATGACAGTCATACCAGCACCAGTACTACCAAGAATGTGTTGTCTGAAGATCAAATCATTGCTTTTGGTCGTCCCGCTCAAGCATTGCCAAAAATGCCAAACGCGTCCATGGTTATCGTCGGTGAAAAAAACAGCTACGTGCTGACCCAAGGTGGGACAGAGATGATCAGCTTGCTGGGTAGCTTGACGCCCAAAAATATCCAAGTCGATAACGACATGAATTTTTATGTGCCAAATAATGATGGTTATTTTCAGGGAGATATGAAGCTTTCTTATGCCAAGTTAAAAGACGAATTTAAGCGCTCTGACTATCAGTTCTTTTTGCAAAACAGTGGTAAAGAATGTACCTCAGCCAGTGATCAGCGCATCAATGCCCAGCGCTTTTGTTTTAGCGTTCCGGTTAAAGGCGCTATCTATCCGCAGGTCAGTAATCTAAGCATGATTCAGTCAAATTACCGTCCTTTATCTAAGCCTTATATGGTGAGTTTTTATTCAAAAACCACGCAGAGCCACGTATCTAGTAGTGGTGCGAATACGGCGCAGAAGCTTGTATTGCTGCCCTTTGCCCTAGCATTCGACGTGGTTACCTTTCCGTTTCAACTATTAGAGTAGTCAGTTCTCTGTACTTATGACAGGGTTAAATCAAAAAGGTTTCTAACAATTTAGGAACCTTTTTACTTATAGATTATTCCACACTATCAATAACTTATCATTAATCGCCCATCGTAGAATAGGTCGCATAGTGAGTTGGATTCATGTTAAAATGAGCGCTTTTAAATGAGCCGTTAATATTTTTAATAAATAACGGCTTTTTTTAGTGCCATTTTTCTATTCAACAGGTCCGCCCATGTCTGCCGATACCATCGCCCGCACCGCCTTTAAACAAGGCACAAAACCTCTTTTCGATTACGACAAACACTGGGCGAGCTGCTACGAGCCTGCGCCCTATCTGCCTATGAGTCGCAAAGAGATGGATGATTTGGGCTGGGATGCCTGTGATGTCATTATCATTTCAGGTGACGCTTATGTCGATCACCCAAGCTTTGGTATGGCGATCATCGGTCGTCTATTAGAGTCGCAAGGGTTTCGCGTGGGTATCATTGCTCAGCCAGATTGGAAGAGCAAAGACGCCTTTATGGAACTGGGCAAACCTGTTTATGCTTATGGCGTGACCGCAGGCAACATGGATAGCATGATTAACCGCTATACCGCTGACCGTAAAATCCGTAGCGATGACGCTTACTCACCAGGCAACGTGGCCAATAAGCGCCCTGACCGTGCCGCTATCGTTTACAGCCAGCGCTGCCGCGAAGCATATCCTGACGTGCCAATCATCTTGGGCGGTATCGAAGGCAGTCTACGCCGCATCGCGCATTATGATTACTGGTCGGATAAAGTCCGTCGTAGTATCTTGATGGATGCCCGTGCCGATGTTTTATTGTACGGTAATGCTGAGCGCGCCATCGTCGATGTAGTACATGGTTTGTCTAAAGGCTATAGCTTTGAGCAAATGAGCAAGCTGCGCGGTACGTCATATCTATTGACGCCAACGCGCCGCCATTGGCAAGACGATATGACCGAAGTCGCCAGTAACGATGTCGATACCGTCGGCCGTGTTGATCCGATTATCAACCCTTACGTCATGACTGAAGACGTCGATCAATGCTCTATCGAGCAAGAAAAGCCGAGCGACTCGCCGGTTGGCCAAGCTATGTCTTCAATGTCATCGCAGTATCAGGGTTTCGTCGCTGAACCGGTCACCAATAAAATCATCAATGCTGACCAAGTGGATGAAGAGACGCAAGTGGTACAAATGCGTGGCTTTGATACTGCTGAGGGAAGAAACAATAAGCCGATGACGGCGCGCAAGCATAAGCTAAAAATGCCGCCACGTGAAAAGACCGTCATTCGTCTGCCTGATTATGAGCACGTCAAATCTGACCCAGTGCTTTATGCGCATGCTAGCCGTATCTTGCATCTTGAGACCAATCCGGGTAATGCCCGTGCGCTAGTACAGCGTCACAGCAGCGGTGCAGGTAATTCGCATACTTCTATCGACGTGTGGTTGAATCCGCCACCAGTGCCACTTTCAACCGAAGAAATGGATTACGTCTTTGACTTGCCATATGCCCGCTTGCCACACCCAAGCTATGGCGATGCGCGTATTCCTGCTTATGACATGATTAAGTTTTCGGTCAATATCATGCGCGGCTGTTTCGGTGGTTGTACGTTCTGCTCGATCACTGAGCACGAAGGCCGCATTATTCAAAGCCGTTCAGAAGATTCAATCTTGCGCGAAGTAGAAGCTATTCGTGATACTGCGCCTAACTTTACGGGTGTGATATCGGATCTTGGTGGCCCAACGGCAAACATGTACCGCCTTAGCTGTAAAGATGAGACGATTGAGAAGAACTGCCGTAAGCCGTCTTGTGTATACCCTGACGTCTGCGAAAACCTAATCACCGATCACAGCAATCTGACCAAACTGTACCGTAAAGCGCGTGACATTAAAGGCGTTAAAAAGATTCTGATCGCATCTGGTTTACGTTATGACTTGGCCGTTAAAGACCCTGAATACGTCAAAGAATTGGTCAGTCATCATGTCGGTGGCTATCTGAAAATTGCGCCAGAGCATTCTGAAGAAGGCGTCTTATCAAAAATGATGAAACCGGGCATGGGCAGCTACGATAAATTTAAAGCCATGTTTGAACAGTACAGCCAAGAAGCAGGCAAAGAGCAATATCTGATTCCTTATTTCATCGCGGCGCATCCAGGCACCAAAGATGAAGACATGATGAATCTTGCTATTTGGCTTAAGAGTCATGGCTACCGTGCTGACCAAGTACAGGCGTTTTACCCTAGCCCGATGGCGACGGCGACCACCATGTATCACACGCATAAAGATCCGCTACATAAGGTCAGTCGTGATGAAGGTGACATGGATATCGTCAAATCTGGCAAGCAGCGTAAATTGCATAAAGCGTTCTTGCGCTATCATGATCCAAAAAACTGGGTAATGTTGCGTAAAGCCCTGCAAGACATGGGACGCAGTGACTTGATTGGTAAAAATCGTGGTTGCTTGATTCCACCGTTTAACGCCAGTTTAGAAGGTCGCGATGCCGCGCAAGACAGCTATCAATCAGCGCGTAAAAAGAACAGCCGCCTTGGTAATGATTCGGTCAAGCGCAGCACTAACTCGTCAAATAGTAACGCCTCGACCAATGGTTCATCAGCTCAAGGCGCTGCGGGTAAAAACACAGCCAGCAAAAATACCAAAAAGCGTGTCAGCAAGGGTAACTTCCAAACCCAGCATACGGGTCTGCCACCGCGCAAAACCAAGTAGCGTTCATGATATAGAAATGCATGCTCAATTCAGAGCATGTTAAGTAAAACAAAAAAGCGTCTATCAACCACTTGTTGATAGGCGCTTTTTTATGCGTGTGAGATTGGTTTTAGCTAGTATCATTCACTACTTTAATTGTCTTCCAAAACACTCACAATGAGGCATTACATTAGTCAGCAATTGTGTGACAAAGCAAACATGTAACAAACAATTTCTAACATTTACCTGAGTTCGTTTTGGGTACTATAAGCTTAACGCATACTTAAATATAATTACATGATAACGTCTATATCTTTGGAGAAAACCATGAACACCCTTACCAAAATTGTCGCAGCTCTACCTGCCCTCGCCTTATTAAGCGCTTGTGCGACCACTGCTCCGACTACTCCAAATGCATCAGACGTGCCTGAGTCAGACACATCGGCATCAGAGACCATGCCTAGTGCTGCGTACGATCGTATGGCACCCGCACCTTATACTTGTACGGATGACAGCATCATCACGGCAAAACAATCTATTAATAAAAAACAAGTCATGCTAAACGTGACATTACCTAAAGTAAAATGGGCATCACAGCCAGTTATCTTAAATGGTGATGCGCAAGATCATGTCGCAAGCTATGTCAATGATTCAAGCCCAGACGCGGTCTACGCATGGCATATGAAAGAAGACAAAGGCATCTTCGCTATCAAATGGGCAGATGGTACAGAATATAACGTCAGCTGCCAAATCTAGTAAAATAATCATAAGCAGAAAGTGCTAGGGCGTGTTCTCAATTCAATCGATAGTCATCTAAATGGGTTAAAAATGGCTAAATCTTGCCAAACGGTGTCAAATAGCTGACTAATATCTCGATATTATCTGCACTATTTTCCTTATTTGACTGCAATTTATCTCATTTTTATTACCATTTTTAAAATGAGGACACGCCCTAGTACACATTAAACAGTCATCATAAGGTGGCTGTTTTTTTGTGCGCATTTTTATACAACCTGCCTGTCTCATGGATGTTGGTATAACAATCGTTTGTTTACTGCATTTCTCTAGAGAACCATAACGAAAGCTGTCAAAATAGCGCATATACACAATATGATGATGATCAATCAAGAGGATACGTCGATGGTTAAGCGCTTAATGAGTACATTGATAATTACGACGGCCAGTGTGTGGGCGTTAGCAGGTTGTGGCAACAATACTGAGACGCCTGACCAAACCTCTGAAGCTGCTGTCACGACCGCAGAAAGTTCAGAAGTAGCGGAAAATACTGTCGACTGGTCTCTAGTCGCGAGCGGTGAAGCACCTGCTGATATCACCAATTATCAATATCCGTTTGCGCTCGATAGCCAAAATGTGCAGGACTATGCGGATTATTTTAAAGTAGATAATGCCACGGCGCAGCATAATCTGACGGTGAGCATGGCAAGTAATGAAGCATTATCAAAAGCCTTGGATCAGCTGAGTGAGACCTATGTTTCGCATGAGCTAACTGATAGCGAAGACATGACGCTTATCATTCATACCACGCCCAACATCGCTGCCAGTAGCTATGATTATGTATTTTCTGATGATTTTGCGAAAGGGCTGGTGCTACCTATCGTGATTGTGCCAGATGGTAAGAAAGGTGATGTGAAGGCGCATAGTGAGATGGCGGAGTAGAGATTAAAATTGATACTAATCATTCATATATGATGTATCAGATACTTGTCCATTCTCTTCATAATTAACAAAACAGGTCGACTTCCCCATGGTTTTAGTATCAGATATTAAGACTTTGGATTGAATGTTTTCTGAATATTCAAAATTATTGTCGTCAGCTTGTTGTTTGATATGTTGTATTAAATCGCCTTTATTAATGGAATCACAAAAATTCTGCATTTTTTTAGGATAATACGTAAAGGCAAAAGCAGAATATAAGAGAGCACAAGTCATAACTATTGTGATGATACTTCCAGCATAAAGCAGCAGGTTTTTAATCATATTGCCCACTTTTTTTATCAAAAAAGCTATCTTTTGCATTGCGGTAATTACCTAAAAATTTATGCCAACTGACCAGTGTACTTCATAGTAAATTAAATATGAAAACTAATTATTTGACGACGCAACGAATCAAAGCTAGCGCTTGTTGCTTGATTCCTGAGGCTAATAAGGCGCTGACCAACTCGTCTGAGAAAAATAGAGAGTTATCTAGGACAGGGTCATGCCATAGGTCTACGTCGCACTCTTGTGCAGTAATATTCAGTTGGATATCATCATCAGTTGGTTCTCGTATTAAATGCGTAGGTAGCTTTGTAGCACCAGCATAGGCTTTGATTCCTTTGCTGTCTTCAATATTGAGATAGTTACGCGTCTCTGCGATATTGATAAAGTAATAAGGTGTCTCTGATATCAGCGCCTCTGTCTCAATGTCATAAATATATACTTGACTAAAATGCGTAGCGCCTAGCGTGAACTGACTGATAACGTCATAGCAACTTTGGTTAAATAATAAATAGCCATCTATAATTTTGAACATTAATTCATCAGCTTTAGGTAGTTTCTCATTTGGCTTGATAAATACTTTACTGGGCATATTATCTTCACTGATATATTCGCCCTTATTCCATTTGTTTTGAAACTCTAAAATTTCATTAAGACTTCTTATATATTTTTTGTCTTCCACTTCGGTTATCATTCCAGATCTTTTTTTCTTTTGTAGCTTATAAAGCTCCATAATATTAATGGTATCTGGCAACGCCGCTTTGATACCATAGGTCTCTGTCACATCATAATTATTATAATTACATAGCCATACTGTCTTAGTATTGGACATAATTGCTTCCTTAAATAATTAATAGGCTTTGCGAATAAAGTGCAATTATCGTATGGTATATTTTTTTACATTTCACGCAGTAGGGTGCGCTGGGCGCACCAACGCTACTGTAGAAAGAAAAATGTTTTCCATTCTAATAAATTTTAGCTGATTTTTAATTAGCTTATCCAATTTGAGAATTTGTTGAAATCCATTTCTGCTATGTCCGTATTACTACTTTTCCACCCTTTGTCATTATCAATGACAAAGTCTAATTTTTCACTTAAATCAATAACATATTCATATAAATTTATATCTAATTTCCAAGTTATAGAATAGGCTTGAAAATCTCCTATTTTGTTAATTATGAATTCAATTTCATCTTCATCAAGTTCGATGTTCCAGTCGTCGTATGCATTTATCATTAAATTAGCTTTGTATGAACTGGGAATATAAATACATTCGTGTACATATTCACCTGATGCTTGAATTATCTCTGCATTAAAATTTTCGTTTTTGATATACACGGTTATAATTTTCATCTATTTCACCATTTCAATTAGTGGTAGGGTGCGCTGGGCGCACCCTACTCAAAAATGTTCAAAATGCTTATTCTTGCGCGAATGAGTAAAGCAACCGTAACTCTCCACTAAAGCTGAAGACGAAAACTGTACGCGAGGGACGAGCGCCGAGTGAACCATTAAAGGATAACGGCTCATGACCCGCATATTTGCCCATTTTGAAAGAACTCAATGCTGAGGCCATGCTTTTAAATCTTTATCTTTTGTTCTTGCGCTAGGGACGAGCATGTTATTAAAGTATAACCTAACCAGAAAATCCCCTCTAAGGGATTTTCACTTGCGAACCTGAGGAGGCATAAGCAAAACACTGTTTTGCCCGACGCAAGACAAGAGCTATGCTCGCAGTTAGCAGTGCAATTTTTTAACGGTTCTCATCCCCAACCAACACCAAAAACTCGTCCTCACCCACTACTTTCACGCCCAGCTTTTCCGCTTTGGCCAGTTTAGAGCCAGCTTTATCCCCTGCTAGTAGCGCAGTCGTTTTGGCTGAGATGCTTCCTGAGACTTTTGCGCCTAACGCTTGCAGTTTGGCCTTGGCCTCATCACGTGCCATTTTTTCAAGCGCACCCGTAATCACCCACGTCTGCCCATCAAGTGGCAAGTCTCCAGCCGCTTTTTGCTCGACCTTATCCCAATAGACACCTGCTTCAAGCAATGAATTAATCACTTCAATATTATGCGGCGCACGGAAGAACTCGTAAGCCAGTTCGGCAGTAATAGTGCCAACGTCAGGGGTTTTAATTAGAGTTTCGATACTGGCTGCCATTAGGCTATCGAGATCCTTAAATTGCTGAGCAAAGTTTTGCGCCGTGCCCTCACCCACACCGCGAATGCCAAGCGCATAAATAAAGCGTGCGAGCGTAGTATGTTTGCTGGCTTCGATAGCGCTAATGATGTTTTGTACTGACTTTTCACCCAATTTTTCTAGCGTGACAAGCTCGTCCGTATGATTGTGCAATTGATAGATATCAGCGACAGTTTTGACTAAACCATGCTCAAAGAAGCTAATGAGCCAACTCGCACCAAGCCCATCGATATCCATGGCACGACGCGACACAAAATGAATCAACGCTTCTTGCTGCTGCGCGGGACAAAATAGGCCACCAGTACAGCGTGCCAATGCTTCGTCTTCCGGCAGCACCACAGGAGAGTCGCAGACAGGACAGGTAGACGGTAGCGTCACTGGTGTTGAATCTGCTGAGCGCTGGTCGTGCCAAACGCGTGTGACTTTGGGGATGACATCGCCAGCACGATGGACGCTGACCATGTCGCCTGCACGCACATCTAAACGCTGAATCTCACCAAAGTTATGTAGAGTGACATTACTGACGGTGACGCCGCCGACTTTGACAGGTTCGAGCTTACCGACTGGTGTGATTTGTCCAGTACGTCCAACTTGCCATTCGATATCGTTTAGACGTGTCATGACCGTTTCGGCAGGGAATTTATAAGCAGTCGCCCAGCGCGGTTCACGTGATAAAAATCCTAGCTGCTGCTGCAATGACAGATTATTTACCTTAATTACCATGCCATCGATTTCAAATGGCAAATCGGCACGAGCTTCAATCACAGACTCATAGTAAGTCTGTGCCGCGCGTGGGTTTGCGACCACTTCTACCGCACTGACGGTAAAGCCAATGGTTTTTAGCCATGCCAAGCCTGCTGACTGCGTTTCGATGGTCTCAGGCAGTCCTTGATTGATAGAGTAAGCATAGAATGCGAGTGGACGACTGGCTGCCACACTGGGATCGAGCTGACGCAGGCTACCAGCAGCGGCGTTACGTGGATTGGCAAAGGTTTTGTTTTCGCTCTCTTCTGCTAGGCGGTTGAGACGATCAAAACCTGCCTTGGGCATCAGTACTTCACCGCGCACTTCTAGCAACTCGATGTCAGCAGCATCCGCAAGCCAAAGTGGCAAGTTGCGAATAGTCTTGGTATTTTGGGTAATATCTTCACCCGTCTGCCCATCACCGCGCGTGACAGCTTGTACAAACTTGCCATGCTCATATTTTAGCGACACGGCCAATCCATCGAGTTTTAACTCCATCTCATACTCAGGGTTTTTTTGCGCATCATTTAGACGGTCGTTGACGCGGCGCATAAACGTATGTAATTCGTCATAGTCAAAGACGTTGCCCAGTGACAGCATCGGAATATCATGCGTGACTTGGGTAAAGGCAGATAACGGCATATCACCGACTTGATTGATGGGGCTGTCTGGCTGTATCAGCTCTGGATGTGACTCTTCTAACGCGACTAATGAGCGACGCAACTGATCGTATTCACTGTCTTCTAAGATAGGATTGTCGAGTACATAATAAACATAGTTGTGTGTTTTAATGGCGTCGATAAGTGTGCGCATTTGGGCAACGATTTGCGCAGTTGTTTTTTGATTGGTTGCTGATTGAGCAGCGGTCGATAAGATAGGATCAGTCATAGTCGGTGTCTTTTTTTTGTCATTCAAGATGCCGATATGATAACAAGTTTGCAGGATACTCGGTATAGTCAATCCCATATAAATCAGATACTGTGTCAGGCTCGCTCAGTCTACTAGGTGTAGTACTTTCACTCGGCTTCCTTGTATCGAAAATATTTGGAATCAACTATATCTTGAACCGACTCTAGCATTTTGCAGAAATGAACGCACATTAAAAAAGGCAAATAACGTCAATCGCTATTTGCCTTTTATATGACTTCTAATATTAACCAGCTCTTACTTTCCGTAACCTTTAGCCTTCAAGCTTCTAACCTTCATAATCGCGTACTTGATTACGTAGCTGCTGCTTGTATTCAGAGGTGATTGGTTCGTTCTCTTCATCCAGCATAATCGCGTCCAAATCACTGGCCATCATATAGGCAATGCTCATCATGCTATCGAAGCTACGCAGGGCTTGCGGATGCGGTAAAGATAAGAATACCACCACGCCATGATAGGTATTGGTCGCCACACTATGCGGATCAAAAGGCGCGATACCACTATCGGTGATGCCCATCATGCTAAACCAGAGCATGCCTGTGCCGTCTTTTTTCTCATAGCGATGGAACATATTCATCGCGCCATAGCGTAGACCGTATTTATCAATTAGCTTCAATAAATCACGACCACGGATAATCGCGGTTGGACGATCACGATATTGGTGCGGCAGGATGGTGATGTTGATATTGTCTTTAGCATTAATCAATGGACCATTTTGCGCTTCGTCAACAGGCTCTGATAAATGCTGATCGAGAATCGGGCTGTTATTATCAAAACTTGGCTCTTCTACCGTATCAATCGATGGCATCAGACTGTCTGTCGCCGACATCAAGCTAGAAAATGCATCAGGCTCTTGCTCGGCATTTATCTGCTCAGATGCTGCTGCAAATTCAGTATTCTGCTGCTCATCCTGCCAGCGTTCATAACTGTCATCTTCAACCATGTCTCTGTGATCGTCATTTAACTCACTGATGATATCGTTGTGTCCAGCCGTCAGCTGTGCATCGACATTCACATCGAAATGGGCATGCGGTTGAGTCAACGTCTCTTCTTCGACGACCGCATTGAGATAGCTGCGATCCGGCGCAATACTGGTCTCACCTGCGACGGTGTCATCAAAATCTGGCTGATCCACGAGATTACGCTCATGTCGCGGTATGATGGGAATACCGTTTTTATCATAGTTGACCGCCATCGCTTCAGCGCTGTTGCGGCGCTTAAAACTACGAATGACCATAAACAGCCCTGCAAGCATGATAAATGCGGCAATGGCGATCAATATAAACTGAATAGCGGTCATGAGAAATACATCCTAATATATGACAAAAGGGAATACACAAGAGGCGACAAATGGCAATAGTCTAGCATGGCTAATTAAGCTCGTCACCATATAGTCATCGTTTACCGTCAGCCCGACATACTTGCGTAACGTTACCACCTCAACTTCAACTATACCACTAGCAGAGGCATGCCAGTTATAGTTGAATTTAAATAATTTGAGCTACTCGGTAATATAACGCTCAGCTTCATCTAACGAGACACTGACTAATGTAGAGACCCCTGCACTTGGCATCGTAATGCCCTTTAACTCATCGGCAATCTGCATCGTCAGTTTATTATGACTGATAAAGATAAACTGTAAGTCATCCGCGAGCTCATGAATCAAACTGGTAAAACGTTCGACGTTGGCATCATCAAGCGGTGCATCCACTTCATCGAGCACACAGAACGGTGCGGGATGCTGCTTAAATATCGCAAAAATCAAGCTCAGCGCGGTGAGCGTTTTTTCACCACCTGACAGTACAGCTAGGCGACTATTACGCTTGCCCTTTGGCTGTGCCATTAAGGTAAGCCCTGCTCGCCACTGCTCTGATTTTGGCGCATTAACGGGCATATCGTCAGTATTGAGCGTTAAACTGGCTTGACCACCGCCGAATACTTTGGCAAATAAATTGGCAAGCTCAGTATTAACGGCATCTAGCGTCTGCATAAACAGGGTCTTGGTGGTCTCATCAATAGACTCAATCGCTGCCGTCAATGTCTGCATACTCGCCGCAATATCTGCTGTCTGCTTCGCCAATGGCTCTAGACGTTCATTGACCTCAGCCAACTCTGCCACTGCGGCGAGATTAACTGGACCGATTTTGCTAAGCTGCTGCTCAAGCGTGGCGCGTTCAGACTCTAATTCAGCGATTTTATCTGGACGCACACGGCGATCATGAGCGATAAAATCCGCGAGCAAGTTTGAGACGCTCATCACTTGTTGCTGATGCTGCGGGTGCTGTGTTGAATGCGACTCCGATTTATATTTATGGCTCACCTTATAGTACGCTTCTAAAGCGTCATGAGTATGAGTGCTCGCATCGTCCAAACGTGCCATGCTTAGTGCCAACTCAGTAGCATGATTTGCAAGCTTACCCTGCTGAACTTGTAGCGTATTTTGCACGCTATCCAACGCTGTCTGCTGCTGAGCATAGTCTTGCTTTAGCGCAGCCAATGCCGTATCACGCTCGGTCAATAGTACCTGCTGCTTGTCTCGTGCTGTTTGCGCCGTCTGTAATGCTGCTTGCAAGCTTGGTAGCTTATCCTGCTGCTTCTGATGACTCGCTTTTAGCTGCTGCTCGCTCTGTAGCGATTGGTCATATTGCGCAGTTGCTCGTGCAAGGCTACTGACACTATGTTCCAAACGCATCTCGCTCTGTTGGATACGCAGCTGCAATGCTTGCCATGCATCATCATCGGCTTGACGCGCGCGATTTAGCTCACTGCGCTCAGCCTGTAACTGCTGACTGGTCGCACGAGCATCAGATATTTTCGGCGTTAGCGCTACTATCTGACTTTGAATATCTTGCTGCTCATCACTGAGCGCTTGTCCCTCTTGTTCTAACTCTTGTTGCTCTCGCTCAAGGGCAGATTTGTCCGCCATAAGACGCTGGCTGTCTGCTTGTAAGCGCTCAGCATTGGCACGCTGAGTCGTTAACTGCTGCTGATATTTATGTTTATCACGGGTGAGCTGATCCGCTTGTGCACGCGTTTCTTCTAGATTGACTGTTAACGCATCATAGTCGCGTTGATTCTTTGCAATGGTCTTTTGCGTTTCTTGTATTTTGGTTTCAAACTCATCTAGCAAATCTTCTAGGGCTTGCAAACGACTACGCTGCTGCAATCGCTGTGTTAAAAACTGACTATTACTCTCACCATGACCATCTTGCTCACCTGTAAACTTACTCAGATTAATCGTACCCTGACGACTGATGAGCCAACCGTCAGTTGTTAACAAAATAGCTGACGATGGCAACGCTTTTAAGATACTAGCAAAGTCTTCAAGAGTCTGCTGACTGGTTGCTTCTGTTTGAGCAATATACAAGTAGCACTGCTGCCAAAGCGCCAATACTGGCTGCTTAATCAGCTGTGATAATGGCAAGACTTTATCAATTAAGCTGTCTGGAAAATGGTTGATAAATGGCTTTGTAGTTCCTTGATTCTTAGCAGGTAACCACAAGCTATGACCGTTCTCTACTGAAGACTGAGCTTCTGTATTAGATTGCTCATTTTGTGCTGTTTGATAAGTAATGATATCCGATAGGTCATGCTCAAGTACTTGCCATAAGCTGTTCGCTTTCTCAATATCACTGCTCACATCATCAACGTTTTGCTGATTAGATTGGTTAGAGAACAGTACATGACTATCTAGCCATAATGCCAAGACACTATCGAGTAGCGCGGCGTGCTGTTGCCCTTTTTCACTCAGCTCAATCTGCTCACGTAAGGTGGTAATAGCCAATTCGTTATAGCGATTGACGACATTGCTTTCCGAACTAGCTTCTAGATTACCCACTGTAGAGACAGAGGCTTGCTGTTGATTTTGCAGCGTAGGTTTTGGATGCAATATCTGATGCAGGGTATCATACTCACTGGCCAATACCGCGTGTCGCTTCTCATGCTCACTCAACTCACGCTGCTGCGTATTCAAGCGCTGCTGTAAATCATGCGCTTGCGGTTGTAGTTCCGACAGACGCTCATCGACGCTGTCTTGTTGGCGCTCTATCTGCTGCAACTGTTTATTCAGCTCTGCAACTTGTGTCTCTAACGTCTGCTGTAGGTTTTGTGCATCCGTTGGCGCTTGTTCATCAGAGCGTTTATCAAATTCTTTATCAAAACCCTTATTATTGCTAGAGGCTGATAATGACTGCTGTAATTGCTGCCATAGATTTTGCCAGTTTTGCTGGCGGCGCTGCCATTTGTCATGGTTCTGTTGATGGCGTTTATGCGCTTGGCTATTAATGGCTTGCTGCTGTTCAAGCATTCGCGAATTATCTTGCAAGCGTGATAGCTGGTTCTGCGCGTCATGCCATGCACGTTGTAACGGTTGCTCATTGCGTTTATGCGCGTCACGTTTACCCGTCAACTCACTGAGCTGTGGACGCAAATCTGCCAAGATAGCCTGCTGTTCGGCTTGCTCGGCTTTCAATCGATCAATCTCACCCACTGCTTGCGCGCGCTGCTGATCCAAGCTTGCGAGTTGCTGCTCTATCACAGTCAATTGTGACTTGGCATCGCTCAGCGCGTGCTCAGCTTGTTGATAGCCGAGCTGCTGCTGATAATGAGCACTTTGAGCATCATCCTTGAGCCATTGCTCTTGGTTAATATGCGTGGCGAGCTTATCTTGTTGGGCTTTTAGCGTCTCATAGTCGGCTTGCAATGTAGCAACTTCGGCAGTGCTGCGCTCATGGGCGATTTTTTGCTGTTGCTGAGTATGCTTGGCTTGATACAACTGCTGAATAGCCAGTTGCTGCTTGATATCAGCAAGGGTCAAGGCCAGCTCTTCATAACGCTGCGCACTGGCAGCTTGCTTCGACAAGCGCTTTTGTTGGCTGACTAGCTCACTTTGCATGTCATGCAGACGTGCTAGATTTTCTTGTGTTTTCTCTAGTTTCTTTTGCGTTTCTTCGCGGCGTGCTTGATAACGAGACACCCCTGCGGCCTCTTCAATAAACTCACGCAGCTGCATGGGGCTAGATTCGACAATACGCCCAATCATACCTTGCTCAATCACCGCATAACTACGCGCTCCCAGTCCTGTGCCCAAAAACACATCGACCACATCACGACGACGACAACGTGTACCATTGATAAAGTAATCCGAGCGTCCATCCTTATTTACCTGACGACGAACGGACAGCTCTTGGTACAGGTTAAACTCATGGCGAATGCCGGTATGCGCATCTTGCGTATGCTCAAATGTCAGTTCGACACTGGCGACACTTTTGGCAGCCTTGTCTTGCGTACCAGCAAAAATGACATCGCTCATCGCGCCGCCGCGTAACTGCTTGGCAGAGGTCTCACCCAGCACCCAGCGAATGGCATCAATCACATTGGATTTGCCACAGCCGTTCGGCCCGACAATGGCAGTGATACCATGACGGAAGGTAAAAGTCGTTGGATTGGCAAAGGATTTGAAGCCTGCCAGTTTTAGGGATTTTAGACGCATGAAGAATCAGCAAACTTAGCAAAAACAGGCGGCTATTCTACCTGAAATTGTGGTGGGTTTTTAGGGTTAAACAGCTAACTGCATAAACGATTTTGATTCAAGGCTCTTGTGGAACCCCTGCAGCAGTTTTTGCTCCACTTGGCAGGTGTCATTTTCTGCTAAATATCGATTGTTAAACTCAATAAGAGCGGACCAAGAGATACTTGCCACTTCTAAATGCTCGACTATCTCTAACAGCTCTGTTCTTAGTAGATGCTGATACTTCCTCGGTCTTTTATGACACAACGCCAGCTCTCGGTCTACGAGCGTTTGCTTGTTTTGCTTTAGCGCGTCACCACCGATAAATAATAGTAGAAACTTTGTACCCTGCTCAATAAAGCCTTTTTCTAATAAATGCTCATACATTAGGCAGTACTTTAGGATTTGGTCTGGGTTTTTCTGACCAGCGAGCTTTAACTCATTTGCTACCAGCACGTTCGCTTGATGGTTATAGGCTAAGTTATCCATATACATCGCTTTTAGCTCTGTACTGTTTTCAAACATGCCGCTGTTGCCGTGTGTCGACCATGATCTATTGGGCTCAAAGCTCATAAACTGCTGATAAAATAAATCGAGATAAACATCACTACATAAACTTAAAAAGATATCGAATTCTTTGTTTAGATAATCTTCAGAAAAAAACGTTACTCGGCGAACGGCCTCTCTCGCATTACAGATGCCTGTCGTTTGTGTTGAGTAAGTCTCTAGCTGCTCAGATTCACTCATTTTTAGATTGAGATTTTTGATAACCGATTGTTCAATTTCTTCTACATTTTTACCTGCAAGCTCAGGATGGGTTGCCCATTCAATGATTTGGCGCACATATTGCTTTTTACTAACCCCAAGAATGCGCTGTGGCTCCCACGCCAAAAACTCTACCATATTAGAGAGGCTATTCGTCCATGATATCTGGTCTTTTAGATGACTCATTGAGCCGAAAACACGGCGGTATTTTTCTGCAGCTTTCATACTAATCATGTCTCATGGTTTACATACTAGCTTTATAAAGGTTTGTCATTGCTATAGTCATTCCACTATAAAGTATGACAGCGTTAACCTCGCTTGAAGTATCACATATAAGTCTACACTCGGTTGCCTTGTACTACTTTTAAATTGAATCGACTATACAACATGTCACGTTTATCTAAGATATTTAAAGCCTGTCAGCTTTAGGGGTTTTAGGCGTATAAAGGATCAATAAATGTAGCAAAAATAGGCGGCTATTCTACCTGAAATTGGGGTATTTGTGGCTATCATAGACGATACCGAAACTCTCTAAGATCATAATCTTCCGAAAGTAATCAATGGAGAATAGCAAAGGAAATAAGGCTATTTCTAAGAAGTGACTATTTGCGTATATTCATCAGCATATCGTTTAACAACTTTTAATAGGTTTTCAGCTTCTCTATCAAATGCTTCTTTAATAACCTCACACTGTCCGGAACTACCAGAAAATAATTCGATATATAATTTAACGAGTTGTTTAGAAAATTTTTCGTAGTCCTCTTCTAACAAAGGAAAATGAAGCATGACTAAAGTATCAACTTCAGCCATTAACATCATGAATGTCTCCATCGTAAAATTTAGGCTTTCATTTCTTGAACGATAATATACGCCTTCATAAGCCATATAAGCTAGGCGATACAGCTTAATAATTAATTGCTCATACTTTTCACGTGTGAAGACTTTCACTTCCTTATTATGCTCTAACTTTAATTTATCAATATCATGCTTATGTATTTGTTTATTCGTTATATAAGGAAGTAATCCACCAATAAGAACACCTAAGAGACTAGCTATTACTGTAAACATTTTTAACTCCTTATATGATAATAAAAATTAAAAACGATTGGTTTCTTACAACACCCCAATCCCACTCAACAACAACTGCCCGCCAGCAAACACTAACAACACGCCAAACGCACGTTTAAGCATCAACGCAGGCAATACATGAGCGAGCTTGGCACCGACTTTTGCCATCGCAAAGCTAGCGACTGAGATGCATAAAAATCCCGTGATATGGACAAACCCTATCGTGCCCTCAGGTAGGTTGACCACATCTTGACCGAACCATGCAAATCCTGCCGCGCCAGCCAATGCAATCGGTAGACCGCAAGCCGCTGAGGTGCCGACCGATTGTTTCATCGGTAGCCCCGCCCAGTTTAAAAACGGCACGGTCAAACTACCACCGCCAATTCCAAAGATAGACGATGCCATACCAATACCTGTACCAGCACCAAATTGTATGCCAGCAGAGGGTAATGGCTTGCCTAACTGTTCTTTGTTAGAGAAAAATAGCATTTTTATCGCTACTAAGAGCGCGCCGATACCGATAATGGCTTGTAGTACCTTGCCGTCAATCATGTCCGCAACACCCGCGCCCACAAGACTACCGACGACCAAACCCAATGCCATTTTTCGCCATACTTCCCAGCGCACACCGCCGCGCTTATTATGTGCAGTAAGCGAGCTAATCGAGGTCACAACGATGGTCGCCAGTGACGTACCAATGGCCAAATGTGTCACTACTTCTGGCGAAAAATCATATGCGGTAAAAATCCATACCAATGCGGGTACGATAATCATGCCGCCGCCAACGCCAAACAATCCAGCGCTGACACCTGCGAACGCCCCTGCAATCACAAACCACACATATAGCATCATCGAATTAGCCTTTTATCTTGCTTGTATTTTGAACGGTATTTTTATCTTACTGATTTGCCTGTTTATGCACTTAGTGGCATCTTCTTAATTGCATTTGCCAAATCACACCCCAATCTTTATGCTGTCTGTTCGCGAAAACCGTCCAGTATATCAAAGATTATCCCAGCGACATTACTCAAGTAGAATAAACTTATGCCGATACTTAATCAATCATCTCACTCTGCGCCTGAGTCATTAACACTTGAGCATTTACCTGAGCTGAATCATCGCCATCTTACCAGTAGCGCGTCTACGAATAGCGAACTAATAGCGGATGTACAGAACGGCACATTGAATGCGGCCGAGATGCACCTGCTAACGGCTGAAACCCAAAGCGCTGGTCGCGGACAACACGGGCGCTCATGGCAATCACCGCGTGGCAATGTCTACCTGTCTCTCTATCATCCTGTTCACATACCTGTTAGTGGCTTATTGTCACTAATCATCGGTGTTGAACTGGCAAAAATGCCCGTCATCCAAATGCTAAATGAGCAATTACAAATGCAAGGACTGACGCCAATCGGCGTGAAGTGGGCAAATGATTTGGGCTTTTACCAAAGTCAAAATCAAAGCCAGAATCAGCCTCAAAACCAATCTGCCTTAGATAGCACTGATGTGCATAATACGGAATTAGACCATCAGACGCTGCCGTTTAATAAACTTGCTGGGATTCTGATTGAACCCGTATCGCAAGCAGGCAAACTGGTTGGCGTGGTCATAGGTGTCGGCCTCAATGTCCAAGCCACTCCCACGCTAACTGCGCAAACCTCTGAAGGCATGAGTTATCAAGCGATTAGCTTACAAGATATTGCTGAGACACTACAGCCAAAAGCGCAGGCTGCCAGTCTACCGAGCTTACGTGTGCTTTATCAGCAAATGAGTAAAGCATTGATGGCGGCGATGACGCGCTTTGAGCACCTAAGTATAGAAAAACCAACGGGACATCGTTATTATCTGGACAGCTTTTTGAAGCAGTTTGATTCGATGGATGCACTGAGCGAACTGCGATTACGTGTGACCCAAGAGCATAACGGTCAAACCAATATACTCACGGGCCACGCTTGTGGTATCGATACACATGGATGTTTGCAATTGCGCCAAGATAACGGTAAGATTTCTGCACTTTTCACCGGACGCATTGACGTTATTCAAACGACTTAATCGTTTAATCAACGAGCACTAAAGTGCAGTAACTATCAGGATAGGATATTGATAATTGCTTCACTGTATATAAAGGGAATTTTATGCTCTGGCTTGATCTTGGAAATACCCGCCTGAAATACTGGCTCACCGATGATATCGGTCAGATAGTCACACATGATGCCAAACAACATTTGCAAGCACCAGCCGAATTGCTGATGGGTCTGACGGATCGCTTTGAGCGTTTTGCTCCTGACTTTATTGGTATCTCATCTGTACTAGGTAACGAGCTGAATGCCAAGGTATCAGAGACCTTAAGCCGTCTAAATATTCCGTTTGAATTCGTCCATGTCGACGCAGCTCACACACTCATGAAAAGTAACTATAACGATGAGCAGCTAGGCTGTGATCGCTGGCTACAAATGCTAGGTGCAGTCGATAAGAAAAAGCGTCAATGTGTGATTGGTTGCGGTACAGCAGTGACCATTGATTTGATCGATCACGCTGAGCATTTGGGTGGTTATATTTTCCCCAGTATCTACCTGCAACGTGAGTCATTGTTTTCTGGTACCAAGCAAATCACCATCTCTAATGGTACTTTCGACAGTGTCGGCCAAGGTGTGACCACACAAGATGCGGTACATCGCGGCATACTATTATCAATCGTCGGTGCGATTAATGAGATTAGCCATCGTCATCCCAACTTTGAAGTCATCATGACGGGTGGTGATGCAGCCATTATCTCGCAGCACGTCAATCGCCCTGTACGTCTGCGTGATGATTTATTATTAAATGGTCTGGCACGATATTTTGATCATAGTAAATAATTGAAGTGTGTTGTCGTATTTTATAAAGTTAGAATAGAAAAAGCAGTACGTCTTAGGCGTACTGCTTTTTTTGCTTTAAAGAGAATGGTTATGGTGCTGTAAATACAATCGGTATATCAACCCTACCTTCTACAGCCTTTCCTTCTCTCAAAAAAGGCTTCAATCGAGCTTTGTACAGTTCATTAATAGCCATTTTATCTACCCTTTCTACACCACTACTCTCAATCACTTTTACATTTTTGATACTGCCTTGCTTATCAACGCGCAATGACAAAACCATTTTTAAATCCGTTCTATCACAAGGCTTTATAGCAGCCCCATTTTCGTCATAGGAACAATGAATTAAATATCTATCCATAGAAATATGACGAATAGCACGATCGAATTTCGGCGGTCTTCGCCAACTTGCTTCACTATTAGCAAACTTAATAACAGGCTCAGGACTAGACAAATCAACCAACTCTGCCTGTACAGTCGTTATGCTTGCTGTCATCGTAAACAATCCAAATATAGTGACTAATAGGCTATAAATACCGATAGATTTTATATTACTGAGAAAGAGAGAAGCTGTATCGTTGGAAGCTATGTGATTAAGAGCGAACTTGGTATATCGTTTACGAATCATTATAAAAGTCTTTTATTTCAGTCATTAAAAAGTGCCACGCTATGAAAGACATAACGTAGCACATTTTTAGTTTTAAAGTGAACATAATTCGATAAAAATTAACTAATTATTTATACCTATTAGGATTATTTGGTCTCGTTAAACAACTCACGACCGACTAGCATACGGCGAATTTCGCTGGTACCCGCGCCAATCTCGTATAGCTTGGCATCGCGCCAGTAGCGACCAAGTGGATACTCGTTGGTGTAGCCATTACCGCCAAATATTTGAATGCCCTCGCCTGCCATCCAAGTGGCTTTTTCGGCACACCATAGAATCACACTGGCGCAATCTTTACGCACTTCTCGACTATGACCGGCACCACGCGCGTCCAACATATCGAGGTTTTTGCCGACGGTATATAAGAAGCTGCGACCTGCTTGCAGTATGGTATACATATCTGCCACTTTACCTTGGATAAGCTGGAACTCACCGATGGCTTGACCAAACTGTTTACGGTCATGGATATAAGGTACGACATTGTCCATCACGGCTTGCATGATACCGATAGGACCTGCAGCCAATACGGCGCGCTCATAATCTAGGCCACTCATCAATACCTTAACGCCTTCATTGAGACCACCCAAGATATTTTCACTTGGTACGGTCACATTGTTAAAGGTCATCTCGCCCGTATGACTACCACGCATGCCGAGCTTATCGAGTTTTTGCGCTGTGCCGAAACCTTCCATGCCTTTTTCAACGATAAAAGCGGTCATGCCTTTACCGCCTAGCTCTGGATTGGTCTTCGCGTAGACTACCATCACATCCGCATCTGGGCCATTGGTAATCCACATTTTAGTGCCATTCAACACATAGCTGCCGTCTTTCTCTTCGGCTCTGAGCTTCATGCTAACAACGTCTGAGCCAGCACCAGTCTCACTCATTGCCAGTGCACCGATGAACTCCCCGCTGACCAGCTTTGGTAAGTACTTTTGTTTTTGTGCTTCACTACCATTACGTTTAATTTGGTTGATGCACAGATTAGAGTGCGCACCATAGCTCAATGCTACCGATGCCGAAGCACGGCTAATCTCTTCCATCGCGACCATGTGTGCGACGTAGCCCATGTTAGAGCCGCCGTACTCTTCAGGAACGGTAATACCATGTAGACCAATATCACCCATCTTCTGCCACAGATCCATGGGGAACTCATCGCTGCTATCAATCTCGGCAGCACGTGGGGCGATTTCATTGGTTGCAAACTGCTGTACCATATCGCGTAGGGCATCAATATCTTCGCCAAGCTGAAAATTCAATCCAGGTAAACTCATAACCATTCCTTGTGTTTTGATATTTTTAAATTTCGAATTTCAATCTGTTTTTTAAAACCACTGTAACTGTATTTATAATGTCATTTTTGAAGTCGTAGTCAATTCAATGTGAAAGTATGACAAGGCAACCGAGTGTCGATGTATATTGAATACTTCAAGCGAGGTTAACGCTATCAGGCTTTTATAGTGGATTGACGATACTAATTAAGACTGGCGTTTATTGATAATGGCACGTGCCACATTTGAGCCATTTGGACGCTTTAAAAACTCACTGATACGCTCACCTGCCACGACCAATTTATCCAAATCAATACCTGTGCTGATACCCATACCATGCAGCATATACACCACATCTTCGGTTGCCACATTACCCGTTGCGCCTTTAGCATAAGGACAGCCGCCAAGACCAGCCACTGAGGTATCAAACTCACTAACACCCATTTGTAGTGCGGCTAGCGTATTGCTCAATGCTTGACCATAAGTGTCATGAAAATGACCCGATAGCATAGAGATATCAGCATATTCAAGAGCTGCCTGCAGGGCTCGTTGTACTTTGATCGGCGTACCAACACCAATAGTATCAGCAATGCCAATTTGCTCAGCACCAATCTCAACCAATCGTTTGGTGACGTAAGCCACTTGGCTAGGATCAATCTCGCCTTCATACGGACAGCCGACTGTACAAGAGATAACGCCGCGTACTTTGATGCCTTGCGCTTTTGCAGCCGCTGCCACTGGTGCAAAACGCTCGATACTCTCATCGATACTACAATTGATATTTTTTTGACTAAAGGTTTCGCTGGCTGAGCCGAAAATAACGATTTCGTCAGGACGGTGCAAAATGGCATTTTCAAAACCGCGCATATTGGGCACTAGGACTGAGTAGCAAATATCTTTCTGCCGTGTCGGCGCTAGCGCGTCAAGTAGCTCGCTATTATCGCCCATTTGTGGCACCCACTTTGGCGAGACAAAGCTTGTTGCTTCTAGCTTTTTGACACCTGCCGCAATCAGATCATTGATAAGCGTTTGCTTAACCTCAGTCGGTACCGTCGTTGACTCGTTTTGAAGTCCATCACGCGGGCTGACATCAACGATGGTGACGTGTTTTGGGTATGCATTTTTCATACTTATCATCCTTTTTAATGCTCGCCTTTCTGTGAGGCTTTTTTATTAGGCTTGGTCAGCTATTCGCTCTCAGTATTTTCACCAGTATCAATGCGTAATAACTCGTCACCATCAGCGACCAAATCACCTGCTGCAAATAGCAATTCTGCCACAACCCCATCCGTCGGCGCAGTAATAGTATGCTCAATCTTCATCGCTTCGATGACTGCTAACGGCTCGCCTTTTTTCACAGTATCGCCAACCGCCACTTTAAAGGCCACTACTTGACCTGGCATCGGTGACTTTAAACTACCGACCGCTGCGGACTCTTCGCCTACGTGCGCCATGATATCAACAAGCGTAATTTCGTCACGGCCACTGTCTGTGAACACATAAACGGTCTCATTATGCACCCAGCTTTGCGCACTAGTACGTGCACCATCCAACCATAACGTATGATTATTTTCGTCACTGCTAACATAGCTCACTTGACCTTCATAAACTGTTTCGGTCTGAGCAGCTACGTTAACATTGCCATTATCCTGCGTATTCGCGACTTCTTTTTCAATAACAAGCGTAAAGCTGCTGAGATTATCGCCGCCCTTTTTACTATCAGAACAATTCGCATTATGCCAATTGCTCAGGCGGGCAGTATAAGCACTCTCATCATAAACCAAGCTGAATGAGCGAGTGTAATCGTTATAAGCACGGAAGCCAGTAGGTTTGCTAAATGGATCGATATCTGACTCTTGCGTCGCCATCTCACTCGCAAGCTGACGAGTAATGGCGGTCACAACCAGCGTCGATAAAGCTAAAGGCTGCTGATTAAAAATCGCATCACGCTCGTGCTCAATCAATGCCGTATCGAGATTGGCTTTGCTAAAAGACGCCGTATTCAAAATATAGCGCAAAAATGCCGCGTTATTCGGCAAACCCACGATACGCGTTTGGGCAAGTGCTCGATCGAGCTTGGCTAACGCTTGCTCTCGCGTCGGTGCATGAACGATCAGCTTGGCAATCATAGAGTCATAGAACGGGCTAATCACATCGCCTTCGCGCACGCCATCATCGATACGCACGCCAGTACCGTCTTTATCAATCATAAAGGTGCTGTGTTCAGGTTTTTGATACGTAAATAACGTACCCGTCGCTGGCAAGAAGCTATTGTCAGGATTTTCGGCACAGATACGTGCCTCAATTGCATGACCGTTGATAGTCAGATCATCTTGGGTTTTTGGCAATGGCTGACCTGCCGCAACTAAAAGCTGCCACTCGACCAAATCGACACCAGTAATGGCTTCACTGACTGGATGCTCAACCTGCAACCGCGTATTCATCTCCATGAAATAAAAATTCATAGCGTCTTCACGCTGCTCAACGATAAACTCGACCGTGCCTGCGCCGACATAATCGACCGCACGAGCCGCTTCAATGGCAGCGGTTCCCATCGCTTCACGCATCGCAATATCAACACCCGGTGCAGGCGCTTCTTCTAATACTTTTTGGTGACGGCGCTGTACGGAACAATCACGCTCAAACAAATGCACATAGTTGCCTTGCGTATCACCAAATACTTGGATTTCGATATGGCGCGGTTTTAAGGCGTATTTTTCAACCAACACTTTATCATCACCAAAGCTGGTAATGGCTTCACGGCGACATGAGTCTAATAAATCCACAAAATCGCTGCTTTTTTCAACGATACGCATACCTTTACCACCGCCACCCGCACTGGCTTTAATCAAGACAGGATAGCCAATAGCGTCGGCTTGCTGCTGCAAAAATTCTGCATCTTGATTGTCACCATGATAGCCCGGTATCAGTGGCACGCCCGCTATCTCCATCAATCGCTTGGACTCAGATTTGCCGCCCATTGCACGGATAGCATCAGCAGATGGACCGATAAAGACCAATCCTGCATCCTGACAAGCTTGCGCAAAATCAGCATTTTCGCTCAAAAACCCATAACCCGGATGAATCGCTTGTGCGCCAGTCTCAAGCGCTATCGCGATAATCGCATCACCTTTTAGATAGCTGTCTTTAGGAGCCGAACCACCCAAATAAATAGCCTCATCACAAACAGCCACATGCTTAGCTTCACGATCCGCATCAGAATAAACAGCGACGGTGCTGACCCCCAGACGCTTGGCAGTCGCGGCTACTCGGCAGGCAATTTCACCACGGTTGGCAATTAGAATTTTAGAAAACATAACTATCCCTGTGTGTTATCGTTTTTATTTGACGTCTTGTCTATTTACTCATTTATCTTTTGTGCATTATTAATCTGCCGTCAACCAATTGGGCTTACGCTTTTGTAAAAAGGCTTGTACGCCCTCTTTACCTTGCTCTGATGAACGAATATCAGCGATGCCTTTTACCGTGTCCGCAATCAGCTTATCAGTGATGGGCGCACCAGCGACGTCGTGTAATAGCTGCTTGCAGGTTTTGACTGCATCAGGGCTATTTTTGACGACTTTTCTACAAAATATAGCGACCTCATCAGCCAGCCATTCTTCGCTAACACGCTCATGGATAAAGCCAAGCTGACGTGCTTTTTTGGCATCAAACACTTCAGCACTTAAGAAATAACGCTGCGATGCTCTAGCACCCAATGCTCGTATAACATAAGGGCTAATCGTTGCAGGGGCTAAGCCCAAACGTACTTCACTGAGGCAGAAGTTTGCAATTTTAACAGCGATGGCCACATCACAGACAGCGACTAGACCCATGCCACCGGCATAAACATCACCTTGAATAGCAGCAACTGTTGGTTTCGGGCACTCATAAATAGTCTTGAGCATCTGTGCTAATTTATCAGCATCTGCTAGGTTTTCCTCATAGCTATAATCCGCCATGGCACGCATCCAATTCAAATCGGCACCTGCGCAGAATGCCTTGCCAGCAGCCGCTAGTACGATGACACGTACCTCATCATCAGCGCCAAGCGTATTGAATGCATCGGTTAGCTCAGCAATCATTTCATCGTTAAAGGCATTACGTATTTCAGGACGATTCAACATCACTGTTGCCACATGCTGTTCGACTTTGACCAATAAGCTTTTATAGTTATTTATATTTTGTTGCATTGTCTTCTCTTTTTTTAGTCACTATCCACTATCTTTACTAATGGATATATTTATTGAGTACCATTAAATACTAAGAACTGGTTGTTGACTACATTCTAAAAACACCAAACGTTGTCTCTTCAATAGGTGCGTTATAGGCAGCGCTTAGTCCTAATGCCAATACATGTCGCGTATCAGCAGGGTCAATCACGCCGTCATCCCATAGACGTGCGGTGGCATAATATGGGTGACCTTGCTTTTCATACATATCGAGAATCGGCGCTTTAAATGCGGCTTCATCATCATCGCTCCATGCCTCGCCTTTACGATCAAAATTGTCACGCTTGACCGTTGCCAAGACCGATGCTGCTTGCTCGCCACCCATCACCGAGATGCGCGCATTTGGCCACATCCATAAGAAGCGCGGGCTATAAGCGCGGCCACACATACCGTAGTTGCCAGCACCGAATGAGCCACCGACAATGACCGTGAATTTTGGCACTTTTGCATTGGCGACTGCCATGACCATTTTGGCACCATGACGGGCAATGCCTTCGTTTTCATATTTGCGACCGACCATAAAACCAGTGATGTTCTGGAGGAATATCAATGGAATTTTGCGCTTACAACACAGCTCAATGAAGTGTGTGCCTTTCTGCGCTGACTCACTGAACAGAATACCGTTGTTGGCGATGATACCGACTGGCATCCCTTCGATATGAGCGAATCCGCAAACCAGCGTCGTGCCAAATCGTGATTTAAATTCATCAAAAGCACTATCATCGACGATACGAGCAATGATTTCTTTGATATCAAATGGCTTACGTTTATCGGTTGGAATGACGCCATATAGTTCTTTGGCATCATAACGTGGTGGACGTGGTTTGATTTGATTGGGCACTTGCTTCGCAGGACGATTTAGATGGCTAACGATGTTGCGTGCAATCGATAACGCATGAGTATCGCTCTGTGCTAAGTGATCGACGACCCCTGACAGACGGGTATGCACATCGCCGCCGCCCAAGTCTTCTGCGGTGACCTCTTCACCCGTTGCTGCTTTTACCAGCGGTGGACCACCCAAAAAGATGGTGCCTTGTTCTTTGACGATAATCGACTCGTCACTCATCGCTGGCACATAAGCCCCGCCAGCCGTACAGCTGCCCATGACCACAGCAATCTGCGGAATACCCGTCGCACTCATATTTGCCTGATTAAAGAAGATGCGACCAAAGTGCTCTTTATCGGGGAATACGTCATCTTGATTGGGTAAATTAGCACCGCCTGAATCAACTAAGTAAACACAAGGCAAGTTATTTTCTTGCGCGATTTCTTGCGCACGCAGATGTTTTTTGACCGTCATTGGATAGTAAGTACCGCCCTTTACCGTGGCATCATTACAAACGATCATACATTCGGTACCATTGATACGACCGATACCCGCAATCACGCCAGCGGCTGGAATCTCTTCGCCATACATATCATGCGCTGCCATCGGTGCCACTTCTAAAAATGGCGTACCCACATCGAGCAAACGCTCAACACGCTCACGGGGCAAGAGTTTGCCACGGGCTAAATGCTTGGCACGTGCACGCTCTGAACCGCCTTGCACGACTTTACGCAGGTGACCATATAAGTCATCGACCACCGCTTGCATTGCGGCACTGTTTTGCTGAAATTCAGCGGCGTTTGGACTCAGTTTACTGGTTATGATAGCGCTCATGACATCCCTTTTCTTTAGTGCGTAAATGCAAGTGGCTTTTTTATTTTATGCTTTATTTTAGCTTTTACTCATATATCTTATTCATAAAATAGCAGATAAGAGTGGTTAAATTTCTACAAACCTAACTCTTCTTTCATTTGTTCAATGATTTTATATTTCTGAATTTTTCCAGTGATAGTCATCGGATATTCAGTGACAAAGCGATAATAAGTCGGCACCTTATAATGGGCAATATGCTCGCTACAGAACTCACGCACTTCCTCTTCCGTCAAGCTGTCTGCTTCTTTAGGAATAATCCAAGCCGCGAGTACTTCACCATACTTTTTATCAGGAATACCGACGATTTGCACATCACGAATCTTTGGATGACGATAAAGGTAGTTTTCGATTTCGACAGGATAAATATTTTCGCCACCGCGAATCACCATGTCTTTACTACGACCAACTATTTTGACATAACCGTCCTCATCCATCGTAGCCAAATCACCCGTATGCATCCAACCATCTTGGATGGCCGCACGGGTTTTAAAACGGCTGCCCCAATAGCCTTTCATCACTGAATAACCGCGTGTGAGTAACTCACCGGTCTCGCCCAAGGCGACAGTCTCACCCGTTTCCGTATTGACGACTTTGACCTCAAGCGCAGGCTGCACTAGGCCAACAGTCGATACTTGCTTATCAAGCGGCGTATGTTCATTGGTCTGGCAAGAGACTGGACTGGTCTCTGTCATACCATACGCAATGGTGACCTCACTCATGTGCATTTCATCGATGACACGGCGCATGACTTCAATCGGACAACTAGAGCCTGCCATGATGCCAGTACGCAAAGTCGATAGATCAAAGTTTTTAAACTCCGGATGGTCAAGCTCAGCGATAAACATTGTTGGCACACCGTGCAGACCTGTACATTTTTCTTCTTCGACCGCTTGCAATACGGTTAATGGCTCAAAGCCATCATTTGGATAAACGATACAGCCGCCATGCGTGAGAATCGCTAAATTGCCAAGCACCATACCAAAACAATGATACAAGGGCACTGGAATGCACAGCTTATCTTCTTCGGTAAGGTTCATGGCCTCACCGATGAAATAGCCGTTGTTAAGAATATTGCGATGGCTTAAGGTTGCCCCTTTTGGCGTACCAGTCGTACCACTGGTGAACTGCACATTGATAGCATCGGTATTGTTTAGCTGGGCTTGACGCTCTGCAACCCGTGGGTCATTGGCATCGCCTTCCACCATCCATGCAGAGAATTTCTGCATAAAGCCAAAGGTTTCCTCAGATGCTGGCTCATCAATCCAAATGATACGCTCAATCGTCGGAATTTCGACCAAATCAAGCTGAGTGTAGTCTTTATGATAAATTTCAGGACACAGTTCACTGATGAGACTGGCATAATCGCTGGTTTTGAAATGACGCATGAGCACAAGCGCTGAGCAACCCAATTTATTCAAGGCATATTGCAGCTCAAAAGTACGATAAGCGGGATTGATATTGACGAGGATAACACCGACTTTTGCCGTCGCTAATTGCATGAGCAACCATTCAGCATTGTTGTGCGACCAGATACCGATGCGATCACCGATTTCTAGCCCCATCTCAATCATACTACTGGCTAGCTGATTGACTTGCTGTTGTAGCTCGCGGTAGGTCCAGCGGATGTTTTGATGGCGAGAAACCAAAGCTTCGCGCTCTGGATACTTAGACACGATAGCATCAAAAAAGTCACCGATAGTCGCCTCAATAAGCGGCACATCAGGACCTTTATCATAGCTTTGGGTAAGCGGTGCATTTGCTGAGCGTGCGCCCATATTAATACTAGGAATGCTATTTAGAATAGTATCAAAATCAATTTGAGTCGCATCAAAATCAGGAGTTTGCGTCATAACGAGTCCTTTCGTTTTACTTTTTATCGTATTGGTCATTTATAGATAGTACGTACTGATAGCCTGTAGACCCGTTACTCTTCCTTGAATAGGTCTTATATAGATTGTCACTACTATACCGTTGTAAACAAACAGCTGTCAATCATAGTAATACAATTCGTATCATTTAATTAAAACTTTATCTTATAAAAGATAGGTACTTCACTAAAACTATCACAAAAATATGGCAAATTGTTGACACAAAAAAGCCAATCATACTATGGCTAGTATGATTGGCTTAGTTATTAGAATTGAGTCTAAAAGCTAACTTCTTAAAATAAACTCAACCTTAAGATCATTAAACTTTAACGATTGGTGGCAACTTGATGGTCAACGTAGCGCTAACGTCATCACTATCATTTAGCAAGTCCATGACCAACTCTTCATCACTTTCTGTCTTGACCTGCCAGTTGCCAGTCGCTTGCGGCACACCTGTTACCATGACAGAGATTGCTTTGTTTTTCAGGCGAATCATTGGTGGCTTATGCTCATAACCGTCATGCTCTAGTCCCAATACATCATCGGCAATGGTAGCAGCCTGAGCGCGTAATGGGGCCACATAACGACACGGCACGCCATCGATAGACATGCAGTCACCAATCGCATAAATATTGGCTGTACTGGTACGCAAGGTTGGCGCATCTACCACGATACCAGTACGGCGATTGAACTCGACACCAGCAGCAGCAGGCAGCTTATCATTGACCGTCAGACCTGTACTGGCAATCACATGATCTACGATGAGCGGTTCAATTGGCTCAACAGTCGTACTGTCTGTCGCTGATCCTAGCGCCTCATAACTGACTTGTAGCTTTCCATCACTGTCGCTACCATTGCTGCTATCACTGATACGAGTAATAGCAGATACTTGACAACCCCCTAAAAAGTTGATTCCTTGCGACTTGACCGCTTGAGCGATACGAGCCGTCGCTTGTGGTGGTAGCATTTGTGATAGTGGCGCATCGTTTAAATCAATGAGCGTCACCTGATGACCTGCTTTGAGTAAGTCTTCTGCAATCTCCGTCCCAACCATACCTGCACCGACGATAGCAACGTGCTGGCTACCTGTTGCTAGCTTTTCTTGCAACTGTCCAAAACGCTCAATATGATTGACGTGCCATACCAAATCCTCTGGCAAGCTTTTTGGGAAGATAGGATGCGCACCCATCGCCAGTACTAACTTGCCATAACTGATCGTGGCATAATCCGTGTTGGCTGGATCTGAGCGCTGTGCAGAGACTAGCTGCAACTGTTGAGTAGCCGTATCAACATCCGTAACCTGTGTATTGGCAAGTAGCTTAACGTTTGCAGATTCTGCGGCATCAACGCCCGTTGCTCTGACCAAATCTGCTGCACTTTTCTTTTGGCTAATCGCCATCGTCAGCATTGGTTTATGATAGCGATCGCCACTGTCAGCTGTCACCAACGTAATCGGAATATCTTTGTCTTTCGCACGAATGGCATCGATGACATGCCAGCCAGCCAAACCTGCACCAATAATGACGATACCGTTGTTTAATACTTCTGAGTTTTCAGCGCTCATATTAGCTCCAATATAAATAAGAGATTATTTTAGTTGTTAGAATATTGACCGCTATTGTATCAGTAAACAGCCATGCACTCATCTATCCAATAACTCACTTAATTAGTTAATATCGAACTCCATGCGATGTGCTGTTGCACGCATGGTTTCACTATCTATTAGTTTTTCGATACAGTATAGACTTGCATGGATGCCTGCACTTATTCCCGCTGATGTGACAATATTACATGTATCATCACTGGCATCTACAAAGCGAGTATCAGAGATAACGTTGATACTAGGATACGATGCCAGATTATCCAAATCCATCCAATGCGTGGTGGCTGACCTACCAGCCAGCAAACCTGCTTCTGCCAATAGTAACGCTCCTGTACACACTGAAAGTGTAAGCTCTGCCAAATTTTCTTGAGTCTTGATCCAGTCAATCACTACTTTATTATGTATTTCTATTTTTTCAGCACCATAACCACCAGGGATTATTAGTACATCAATGTCTGGATGGTTGGTAAAATTATAATCAGGAATAACTTGCAGACCATTCCTAGCAGATATTGGCGCTTGGTTCTCAGCTATAGTGATAACGTCAAAATAC
This sequence comes from Psychrobacter sp. TPE 89C, assembly GCF_055522395.1. NCBI lineage: Bacteria > Pseudomonadati > Pseudomonadota > Gammaproteobacteria > Moraxellales > Moraxellaceae > Psychrobacter > Psychrobacter sp. TPE 89C. The sequence goes on along the minus strand of NZ_JBVFXW010000001.1, from coordinate 112,903 downwards.
TTATTGTTATCAGCATTTTCAGCTAATGAAAACACCTCAAAAGGTCCTGCAAAGTCCAACACCTCTACTTCATTAAACAGTAGTATGCCAACGGTTCGCTTTAGCGTCATAGTCAATCCTAATTAAGTTGATATCATTAAGTAAAATTAAATCCATCAGTATCATAAACACTATATTTTCAAGCTTGTCTAATCAATTAGCTTAGCCATTTCATCTGCCTTTTCCGTTTGCAGTCGCCCTAGTCCTGCGATTATGCCTGCTCTATTTTCAGCAGTCTTATTTTGACTAAGTTTAAACTGTGCTTGAACATCCGTGATATTGATGCGAATACCAACAATCGCTCGACAAAGTGCTTGAATGTAGTTCACTGGCGCATCACTGAGTGACCATGGAATAGGTTGGTTGGCTTCAAAATCTGTGGTTAGCTTCGTTAAGATTTCAATCAGCATTTCAGGCTCAGTTATCAGGCGAACTAATCCTGTGATATGCACGCTACGATAGTTCCATGTGGGTACTTCTTTATGGGTTATTGATTTACTTGGGTACCAATTGGGGCTGATGTAATGACCAGCATCTTGAAATATAACCAGCCATGGTGCATCAATATTACCACTATTGTTCAAAGTATTTATTTTAGCCATGTGCCCATATAGACAACCGTATTGACTGCCATCATCTTGCCAGTACATCGGAATATGACAAGCATCTAGTCCAGTATTTGTTTGTACGATGATAGTAGCCTGAGGCTGCTCTTTGATAAAGGTTTTTATAGTCTCAAAGTCTTCCTCTTTAAATGCTTTGGGGGTGAACATCATAGGCTCCAAGTCGTTTTTCAAATAGCTATATAAAAGAAACTGAATACAAAGCGCCCTATTAAAGATAGCATTTAACCGTCTCTAATAGGGCGCTTCGTATAACCATTAGCAGTGGAAAGAAAAATAAGTGTTAGAACATGTCTTTATGTTAGAAACAGCGCTATAAATAATCGTAAATCAGAATCTATTTAATGATTGAGAATCTTCGATAAGAACTGCTGTGCACGCTCACTTTTCGCGCCTTCAAAGAACTCATCCTTACTACAGTTCTCAACGATATGACCTTCATCCATAAAGATAATACGATTGGCTACCTGACTGGCAAAACCCATTTCGTGCGTCACACACATCATCGTCATACCATCACGAGTCAGTTCCACCATCACATCGAGCACTTCTTGAATCATCTCAGGATCGAGTGCTGACGTTGGCTCATCGAACAACATCGCTATGGGATCCATCGCTAGTGCACGAGCAATAGCGACACGCTGCTGTTGACCACCTGATAGCTCAGCAGGATATTTATTGGCTTGAACCGTCAACCCTACTCGATCTAGATAAGCCATGCCCTTTTGTTTGGCTTCCGCTTCTTTACGGCCCAATACTTTGATTTGCGCAACCATTAAATTATCAATGATGCTTAAGTGAGGGAATAGCTCAAAATGCTGAAATACCATGCCGACACGGCTACGTAGCTTAGGTAAGTTGGTTTTTGGGTCACCGACAGAGATACCGTTGACCATGATATTGCCTTTTTGAAAAGGCTCTAGCCCATTCACGGTCTTAATCAAGGTGGATTTACCGCTACCCGATGGACCACAGACCACGACGACATCGCCTTTGTGGACATGAGCGGTACAGTCAGTCAGTACCTGAAAGTCACCATACCACTTGCTAACGCTATCTATCTCAACGACCATCTCATTGCTAGCATGACCACTGTCTGTGACTAGCCCACCAAAGTCATTTATAAACGTTTTAGCATTATTCATCGTTGGCTCCTAGCCTTATTCTTAATCTTGCCCAATTGCATTCAGTCAAAATATAGTCAATCCTCTATAAAAGAGTTACCGCGTTAACCTCGCTTGAAGTATTACATATACATCTGCACTCAGTTGCCTTGTCTCTCTTTTAAACTGAATCAACGATACATTAATGACAAATGCAGTTAAATTTTGAAAGCATTAGAGTCTATCAAATGAGATCAGATAACGATGTTCAGATAACCATGCATTGATCGACTCTAACGCTTAACAGTCCTTTATTAAAACCTTAACCTTTTCTGTACGCGTTGTACGCCTACCGAAGCTGCCAAGCTCAAGACAAAATATACGGCACCAGCGCCCAAGATATAAGGCGTCAATAGACCCATTAGCTCACCACGTACGTATGCCGCTCGGAAGAAGTCGGTCAGACCAATAGCGAATACTAAGGTCGTATCTTGGAATAAGATAATACATTGCTGCAAAATCAATGGCAGCATTTTGCGAAAGGCTTGTGGCAAAATCACCAGACGCATGGTCTGCCCATAAGTCATGCCCAATGCTTTAGCTGCATTGACCTGTCCACTACCGATAGACTGAATACCCGCACGGACGACTTCTGAGAAGTAAGCCGCTTCGAACATCATAAAGGCGACAACACAAGAAGCAAAGGCTGCATCTAGTTGTAAATACTTACCCGCTGCCCAAAAATAAATCATCGGGACGGCAAAGTAGAACCACAGTAGCACCAACAGTAGCGGTACGGATCTAAAATAATTAACATACAGCTTAGCGGGGATCTCTAATGCTTTGATACCTGATAAGCGCATGAGCGCCAATACAGTACCTAAGCTGATACCACCGATAATAGCCAAAAACAGGACTTTTAGCGTGGTAATCATGCCACCCATTAAGCCTGGATACGCGGTCGCAAGTTCGGTCATCATATTCATTTCTGACTCCCTGCGATAAGCCCTGGTACTCTTAATTTACGCTCGATCAGACCCATAATAGCGATTAGCGAGAGATTAAAGACGAGGTAGATAATCGTCGCATAAGTATAAATCTCAAGGCTATTCTGTGTGTATTCGCTGATGGTTTTGGTCTGACTGATGAGCTCCATGACACCAACCAATGAGGCGACAGAGGCATTCTTAAAACAGTTGGTCAGCTCAGAGCTAAGCGGTGGTAAGATAATACGGAATGCTTGTGGTAGCAGTACTTGCTTGTAAGCTTGTGGAATAGTGAAGCCTAGTGCATACGCTGCGTTTATCTGTCCTTTTGGTAGCGACTCGATACCGGTACGTACTTGCTCGACAATACGAGCTGCTGTAAACAGTCCTAAACCAATACTGGCTGAGAGCATCGCGGATGTATTCGGTGATAGATCTCTAAACCACCATTCTTGTAGCGCTGGCGTCAACCATCCAGGTGCCACATAAAACCAAAAAAATAGCTGCACAAGCAGCGGAATATTACGAAAAAAGGTCACATAAGCGGTGCCAATGCGACGAGCTGTTTTGTTAGGTAAAGTACGCATAATACCGAAGACAGTACCGACGACCATAGCAATGGTCCAAGCAATACTACCAATCAGTAATAACCAGCCAAGACCAGTAATCATCCAGTGGATATACAGCTCGTTGCCAATACCCGTATGCTCAAAGAGCACACCCCAGTTCCAGCTATAATTCATGATTGTCTCTCCGAACAGCGATTGAAAAACTTACGTGTCAGATGAGCGATAAGTTCGATCTGAACACGTAAGCAAGCTAGATTGAAGGACAAATACTACTGTGCTGCTGCTACTTTTGGCTGATCGCTATCATGCGGATTGGCGATAAGTGCTTTTAGGTTGTCTGACATCTCAAAGTTCAAGTTGACATTCTTTGGTGGAATTGGGTTTAGGAACCACTTGTCATAGATGCTATTGATTTCGCCTGAGCTAAAGGTTTTGTTCAGCGCGTCGTTTACAACTGTTTTGAATTCAGCATCGTCTTTACGCATCATACAACCATAAATCTCAAACGATTGCGGCGTACCAACGATGACCCATTCATCAGGATTTTTAGCTTTGGCTTTTTCGCCTGCTAGCAATACATCATCCATCATAAACGCATCAGCGCGGCCGCTCTCTAGCATCAAGAAGCCTTCGCCATGATCTTTAGCAGAGATAATATCGGTATCCATCTTTTTCTCGTCATTATACTGACGAATATAACGCTCTGAAGTCGTACCAGCGGTAGTCACTAGGCGCTTACCTTTTAGGTCTTCAAAGTCATTGATGCCAGAGTCTGCTTTGGTCAATAGACGTGTGCCAATCTCAAAGAAACCATTAGAGAAAGCCACTTGCTCTTGACGCTCAACGTTATTGGTTGTTGAACCACACTCAAAATCGACCGTACCGTTTTGAACCAAAGGAATACGAGTTTGTGAGGTGATGAGGTTATAACGAACTTCTAGATCTGGCATGTTGAGTTTTTCTTTAATACCCTCAACCACTTTCATCTCTAGATCATGTGCGTAGCCCATAGGCTGATTAGGATCATCGGCAACATATGAAAAAGGAATAGAAGAATCACGATAGCCGACAACGATAGTGCCCGAGTCTTTAATTTTTTGTAGCGTACCATTCATGGTTTCTGTCGCTGCTGCATCATCTGCTGGCGCGTCAGTGCTAGTGTCGCTGCTGTTATTACAGCCTGTTAGGCCTAATGCCACTAGAGCAGCCAAAGTCAACGGTTTAGAAAAGAAGTAAGTCATGAAAAACATCCTTTATCACATTATTACGAGATTTAATGAGTGTTGGACAACATAGTGCGTATTGCCTAACCTAGTTACCATGTATCCATACGGTTGTTGCTGTTGTTTATCACAATGCAACTGAATGTTACTGTACAACAAATTTAATGCTGGTAGTAAACTTTTTTAGTAAAGGATTCATTTTTCCACATATGTACGTTTCAGCAGGTGCAGCCACCTAGTCGCTGTCATATACCTATAGACATGTCGGTCAAGACAATTAATTTTTCACAGATTCATCCTAGCGTTATGCCATACAGATACGACCTACGAGTGGCTTTCTTATGCCAAAACTAGGTAGATTTGATGATATTTAGACTGACGATAAACCACAAATATATGCAAACTGTACGAGAGAGATGATTGATAAATCACGATGAATCCCCATAAAGCAAACAACTTCTTAATACTACAAATGACCTATGACACAAGACACTCAAGCCCCAAATATGGATAGCCAAGCCACTAGCAACCACCATGACAACGATGTGCGCCAACGCTTCTTCATCGAAGACTCTCCCGTACGTGGTGACGTGGTGCGCCTATCACGTAGCTACGCGAGCACAATTGCACAAAAGCCTTATCCCGAAGCCATCAAACGCTTATTGGGTGAGATGCTAACCGCTGCCAGTTTGCTCATCAGTACCGTTAAAATAAATGGTCGTTTGTCCATTCAGTTACAGTCATCAGACAGCGACAGCTTGCTCAACTGGGCAATGGCAGAGTGCGATCAAAACGGTGTCATCCGCGCGCTTGCCAGCTGGAAAGCTGAAACGGATGAGCAAGTACAAGCGTGGGACAATATGATCCATGCCAAAGAAGCCTTTGCTGAACTAGGCGAACCTGGACAAGGCGTATTGTTTATCAATATTCAGCCTGAAGGTGGCGAGCCATATCAAGGTATCGTTGAGCGTAGCCATGACAATTTGGCTGACTGCTTGGCGCATTATCAAAAGCAATCTGCACAGATTCCGACGTTGATTAATTTGGCGTCTGACGGCCTGCAAGCGGGTGGTATATTGGTACAGATGCTGCCTCGTACTGCCGCAGAGACTTATGAAGTTGAGCAAAACCAAGATGCGGGTATCGATGATGATTTATGGATACGCTTGTCTGTATTGACGCGTACGGTCAAGGCCGAAGAGCTGACCACCCTCGATGCTAACGAGATTCTATATCGCTTATATCATGAAGAAAACATCGTCGCACCTGAACCTGCGCCGTTATCATTTGGTTGTACCTGCTCACGCGAAAAATGTGAGATGGCCATTGAGCAAGTTGGCGAAGCAGAGGCATTAGATATCGTGGAAGAGCAAGGCGGCACGTTTGAGATGGATTGCGGATTTTGCGGTGAAGTCTATAAGTTTAATAAAGATGATGTGGCAGCGATATTCGCTGAGTAAGTTTTCTTACTTACTATAAATCAGTGTTTATAAAAAAACCCTCAAGCGTGATGCTTGAGGGGTTTTTGTTTTATACTAAGTTTTTAAAATATTGGGATTAATGGTGCTAAGAACAGTCAGAAAACTCAAAATCTTTTACACCGCCACATCCCAACTTCTAGGATAAGAATATATCCGATCTTCACCGGTATAGTCACGCTGACCATTATCCAATAACCACGCGACCACTTGCTCACGCACTCTTCTACTATTGATTAGATTCATATGGCTCACACCATAAAACACTGCTTTATGACTATCTGGCACAAACAGCGCATGCTCAGTATCATCTTCACCTAGCGCAGAGGCTACAGACACCAGTCCATCTCCTAACAAGTCCGTCATCTTAGAGTCATAGTGCGTCTCGACCAAGGCACTGGCGGCAAAGTAGGTTTTGATACCACTTGGCAAACCAGTAGGATGACGAAAGTCTTGTGGCAGCACACTACGTCCTTCTAAAGATTTCCAATCAACATCACGGATACTGCCATGACGCAGATCAATAATGCCCGCGCTACGCATGTCACCCAGCTTTGCAAGCGAGCCTGCAAACGGTAGCTTGGCAATAATTTCTTGCACATAATTACCAATACGTTCGAGCACAGCACCGTGATGTGGCGAGCCTAAGGTGATGAGATTACCGACTCGCTTCACCCAATCCAAGTGATCTTGCTCGCCATAAAACAGCGCGCTACGAGAGACCAAGCCGCCCATACTATGACCGACCAAATCTAGCTGACTGATATTAGGATTATCATCGACCAACTCTTGCAATATTCGGCAAAACTTACGACCGCTGCGTGAGATACGCCGACCCGTATTATAATCAAGATATAGCACTGTGGTATCAGGCTGGCTAAGACTAATCGCACTACCAAGACCATTACCCTCTTGTGACTGCCAACTTAAATGGCTCATGCATAGACCATGACATAGGATGACCACACGCCCTGACAGTTTTTCGCGTTCTGGCAGTTTTTCATGTTCTGACAGTACTTCACATTGCGGGTTGCCGTCTTTATCGTACAGCACCATCGGGATGGCGAGCGGGTTTTGGCTATTGACCAAATGATCACCCATGACACCATTTAACACATTGACCAGTTTTTTTAAGGACTCAGGCAATGGCTGAGATGTCTTTTGCATAATGATGTTTTTATATACTCTGAGCACCGATGCCAGATTATTACCCACCATCAGCATAACATGACGTATCGTGCCATAAATGCGGCCAGTGATACCGCGCTGCCACTTGTTTAAATGATTTTCGTTAAAACGACCTAGAGGACGCAAAATCACTTCGCGGTGAATGGCTTCTACAATATCAGTCACCTCTACCACACCAACTGTCGCAAGCTGCGCTAAGCCTTCAAAAAAATCCGTCAAAGACACGGGTTTCGTTACCGTTTCTTGACTGCCATCGGCCAATAGCTTGACCAACTCATCCACATCAATGGCTTCGAGTTGATCTATCTGCTCGTACAAATCACTGTGCAGTGGCTCGCTGTTGTTTAGTACAAAATGTGCTTCAAGTTCGTGTCGGATAGTATCGCTGTCGTCTCGACCAATGCTATCGCTTACACGGTCTTTATAACGCAAATTTGGAGGGTTCATCATGTTGCTCATAGCGTTCATTGTGTTGGCACATTTAGCGAAAAGGATAGTTTTCTATACTAGTCTTTAAACAGCGTAAATAGAAGAAGTCATTGGATTTTGAAGTGTATTAATTGTTAGGAAATATTGTTGGAAAGGACTGATAGGCAGTTGATGTTGCTTGTTTTTTTAATATAGCCAGCGAACTGCCAAACCGCTACAACGTTACTCTCTCTAGATATACTACTTGTACAATCTACAGTCGGCTGCCTTGTAATCATTTCAGAGTTCTTTGACTATGCTGTGCCCCAACACAAAAATCCCAAGCCATTGCTTGAGATTTTTTATTGATAAATAGGTTAAATATATATCACTATCGTTCGTTCTATATAGCGTAAATAATTTACGAGAAGGATTCTGCCAATATCACATCACCATCATTTTTGGTAATCATTACCGTGGCAGATCGTGGCGTACTACCGCCTTTGACCGCGCCCCAAGCATTACCCGGATGCTGAATGTTGATAAACAAGGTTTTAAAATCTGGGGTCATGGTGATACCTGTCACTTCACAACCTTCAGGACCGACAAAGAAACGCTTAAGATTGTCATCAGTCGCTGCCAAGCCTATGCGAGTCTCTTGCTCTGTCGAGGCTGTTTTAACTGACCCATCATTCACTTTACCTGGCAATGCTGCCAATAGCATACAGTTGGTCGTGTCTGTATATGCACCATCATCTGTTTGAATCCACAATACGCCGCGCGGGTCAAAAAACAAACCGTCTGGAGAAGACAAATCGTTATTAGCATTCAATCCCGATAGGTTTTCTGCAGACTTGTCACTAGGTGACGCAAATAGATAAATGTCCCACTCAAAGCTGGTGGCTGCATGATCGCCATTTGTTTCGGCCCAGCGGATAATATGACCATTATCATTACCAGCGGCTTTACCATTCACATCGTAACTGCGAGGATTACTGGCTGAAACAGGCTGATCGTCATCGACGCCGCGGTTTTTATTATTGGTCAAAGTTACATACACTTCGCCAGTAACGGGGCTGACAGATACCCATTCAGGGCGATCCATCTTCGTAGCACCCAACACATCGGCAGCTGCACGTGCAAAGACTAATACGTCATCTTGACCATTAAACGGCTGTACACTGTTGGTATTATCTAACCCGTTTTGACCATAAACCAACGGCTGCCATGTGCCACTGCCATCTTCATTAAAGATTGCCGTGTACAGCGTGCCTTCGTTCATGTATTTGTCACCCGCTTTTAGGCCGCCACCGATATCACTTTTTGACCACTTGGCTTTTGACACGAACTTATAAATATACTCACCGCGTGAGTCATCACCCATATAAAACACAACAGGGCGACCTTGTTTCACAGGTGCAAACGCACAGTTTTCATGAGCAAAACGACCCAAAGCTGTACGTTTTTGAGGCATGGCATTTTTATCAAACGGGTCAATTTCGGTGATATAGCCAAAGGTATTAAATGCATTACGATAATCATCAATGGCCGTTTTACCTGCGACGGTCATGTTCCAGCGCGCAAACTCGTCAGTCATGGTAGCGTCTGCTGCTTTTGGTGTATGCCACAAGTAACCCCAAGTAGCATGGTCTTCTTTTGCACCATAACGCTCGCGGCCATAATTTTGGGCAGCACTTAATTGGCTGGCATCTTTACCGCGCGCGAATACCCCTAAGAAATTCTCTTCGGTGGTCAAATAAGTACCCCAAGGCGACAATCCTGCCCCGCAGTTGTTATTGATGCCACGTGTCTTCAGCCCAGTAGGGTCAAATTTAGTCTTGACCAAGTCAGATCCTGCAACAGGGCCAGTGAGCTGTGATGGAGTACTACTGGTGATGCGGCGGTTGTATTTAGAGTCGCGAACCATCTCGTACCCTTTACCACTATCTCGGCGCTTCATCTCGACCACAGAAACACCGTGACAGTTGACCTCACGGCGCACGTCCGTGGCTCGGCGAACTTCTTGAAAAATAGGCTCAGCACTGCTGTCTTTTTTTACATCATAGCCAAACGGGCTTAATTCGGCGCTGTTCACGTATTCATGATTCATGACTAGCAAGCCGCTTTCAGAGGCTTTGACATCGTAATTGTTACCTGTTTTGCCAAAAAACCACATGCCATCATGATTGTCGCCCATGCGCCAATCAAATGATTCAGCAGATTGCTCACGGTTGTCTTTCCAGTCCTCGATACCCGACATCAGCGGTGTGCCCAGTGGCAATATCATTTCTGCCTTGTAACCATCAGCCACGCTCATTTCTGCTGCGGTCGAATGTGCCACGGCAGTGAACTTTAATGTTTCTGGGCGGCTTCGATTACCATGTGCTGGAACAGCAGCATCATCGCCACTACGAACTGTCATGGTGCTATTGGCACCTTTGGTATGACCAACCAATGGTAATGCACCAAAAAAGGCAGCAGCGGTTAATCCCGTGCCACCTTTTAATAGACTACGGCGGTTCAATCGACGACTGATAATGATTTGAAAATCCATATTATTAGTAGGATTAGAATCTTCAACGACTTCATGAGCGAGGTTTTGATTGTTGTTTACTTGCTGATCGTTATTTACTGGCTTATTGCTTAATAGGGTCATTATCAGTCACCTTGCTATTCGGCTGGATTGTCATAAAAAATATCATGGCACTGCTATTAACAGCACCAAAAAAATATGAAGTAGCCGCTATCCTACTCAGCATTCATGACAGTATGTTGAACGTTAGATGACAATCTGATGACAAGAAGTTTTGGTGATGATAGAAAACAAAAAAATCCCAAGCGCTAACTTGGGATTTTTTTGTTTTATTTGATACTAACCGTGGGCTGAGCAAGCTTACTCTACTTGTGATACCCACTCATGTGCGCCTAACTTAAGTTTTACTTGATCACCGGCTTGCAATATACCAACACCACTTGGGGTGCCAGTCATAATCACATCGCCTGCTTGTAAGCTAAACGCGTGGCTAATTTCTGCAAGTAACTCGTAAACTGAAAACAGCATTAAGGCGCTATCACCATCTTGCTTGATCTCATCATTGATGATGAGCTGATAGTTTACTTGGCTAAAATCCCCAAAGGCTTGTGGGTCAACCCAATCAGCCAGTACACAAGAGCCATCAAAGCACTTGGCACGCTCCCATGGATGGCCTTTTTCTTTTAGCTTACTTTGCAAGTCACGTAACGTTAAGTCTAATCCCAACGTCACACCACCAATCGCTTGCTTGGCTTGCTCAGCAGTTGCCGCAGATAGATCGGCTGACAGCTGAATACAAAGTTCCGCTTCGTAATGCGTATCGCCATATACTGCTGAATCAGGACGAGCAATGGCATTGCGTATACTGACCACTGATGATGCCGGCTTCATAAATAAGATGGGCGATTTTGGTATCTCATTTCCCAGCTCGCGGGCATGTTCGGCATAATTACGACCAACACAGACCACCTTGCCGATGGGGGCACGCAATCTGTTGTTAACATTGGCGACACTGGTATCATCATGGACGCTAGCAGAAATCGCATCGGCTAAAGACATATGTGGTGACTGGCTCATAATAGGCGCTCACAGCAAATTATTGTTATTTTCGTAAATGTACATACCGCACTATTTAGTCTAGGGCGTGTCGTGTCCTAGCATTATGCTTATGATAAATAATTTTTGCCACAACTTCTTAAGGAATCGTACTGGTAATCACGTCTGGTGGTACATAACTTGTGTGGCGATTCATTCTCTTTTCAAACAATCTAAAGCTAAACAAAATCACCCATGACAATAGCAGATACACGATACCAGCAGCGAAGAACAACTCCATCAAGGTGTAAGTACGCGCACTAATCGTACGAGCAACACCTGTGATATCCATCAACGCAATGGTAGATGCCAATGCACTGCCTTTTAGCATAAAGATGACTTCGTTACTGTAGGCTGGAATCACAATACCAAAGGCACGAGGCAAAGTAATACGTGTCAGCTTCTGCCACTTTGACATGCCAATAGCATCAGCCGCTTCCAACTCACCAACAGGGATGGTCTGAATCGCGCCGCGAATGATTTCTGCCAAATAAGCACTGGTATTTAACGTGAAAGCAATAATGGCACACCAATACGCTTGGCTAAGTACGGGTTCCCATAAAAACGATTCACGTACTGCCTCGAACTGACCCAGACCATAATAAATCAAAAACATCTGTACCAATAGCGGCGTGCCACGGAAAAAGAAGATATAAGAGAATGGTAGTATTTGCACCAGCCAGCTCTTTGATAAGCGTAACTGCGCTAAAACCAAACCAAAAAATAGGCCGATAATACCGGAGACAACGACCAGCTGTGCGGTCAACACAGCGCCCTCTAATAACTCAGGAATATTATCAAAAATGACCTGCCAATTCCAATCCATAGTATTTCTCCCCTATCCTATGGTCGATTGACGATGAGTGGACTGACGGCTCAGCTTTTTAGCATAGCGTGCTGCTGGATTGGCGCGCCATTCAAGCCACATCATAAAGCCAGTAATCAACATGGTCAGACCCAAATAAATAATCGCTGCTGCCATATAAAAAGTAAAGGGCTGCTGCGTTGATTGAGCGGCACGTGATGACTGATACATAATGTCTTTGAGGCCTATGACCGATACCAATGCGGTATCTTTGAGTAAGACCAAAAACAAATTACCCAATCCTGGCAATGCAATCTGCCAAACTTGTGGCAAAGTGATGCGATAAAACGTCTGAAAAGGACGCATACCAATCGCTTGCGCGGCTTCACGTTGTCCGACGGGAATCTCTTGAATCGACATGCGAAAGATTTCAGTCGCATAAGCGCCAAAAGCAATCGATAGCGCCATGACGCCACCCCAAAAAGCACTAATCTCAACATATTCGTTATAGCCGAATTTTTTGAGAATCGTCATCAGCAGTATCGAGCCGCCATAATAGATGAACAGCACCAATAGCAACTCAGGGATACCACGCATCGTCGCCGTATATACAGTCGCAAGCTTACGTAGCAGCCAGACATTAGACAGCTTAGCGGTCGCACCAAGCAAGCCCAAAGCCATACCAATAATTAAACTGGTAACGGCGAGCTTGATGGTGACGGTAGCGCCGCTCAGTAGTAGCGCGCCAAATCCTTGTAAATCAAACACAATTATCCACTCTGTCTCTTTATATTAGCAATTTGCAAAATATGAGTTAAAAGAATCAGCATCAATAGCTGAGCGCTGCTAATAATCGTATTTTATACCAAATTAGGTACAGGTATTTTGCGTCATATATTGACGTCAAAATAATACGAAAATTACTGCGAAAATTGACGCGGTAGAAATGAGGGCTGATTTTATCATATTCACTGCAAGCTATGTTAATACTCACATGTAAAAGCAGTGCTTAAATAGGCACTTATCTTCTTAAAAACGAGTCAAATCAGGACTGTTTTTATAAACCAAGCAGTCAATATAGCGAATATCCAACTTTTTTTTAGAAAAAAAGAAGGGTACTACCATTAAGGCAATACCCTTCTTACTTGTTAAATACAATCTTACTCGTTAAATCAAACACTGTCTGATGAGACATAACCATTCAAACGGTTATTACGTCAGATTATAGCTACACGCTCAATAGAGTATTTAGCGAGTTATTGAACAATTCACTGAGCTTACTCGGCAGGTTTCGTTACCGTATCAGTCTCAGTTGCTGTTGTGCTGGTTTCTGGCACCGCAAAATACTTGTTATTGATATCATCATAAGTGCCATTTGCTTTAATATTGGCTAACGCCTGATTAATCTTTGCTTGTAGTTCGTCACCTGGACGAACCGCGATCGCAAAGTTATCATTGATATCAATCTCTTCACCTTTGAGACCATACTGACTGCCTGATGTTGAACCAAGCCACTCTAGCGCTGGCAATTTATCAGATACCATTGCATCAACACGGTTTGAACCCAAATCCAAAAACGCATTACTGAGCGTATCATACAGCTTCATATCAGCGTCTGGATATGCCTTCTCAAACCACTGCGAAGAGATGGTCGAGCGCTGAGCAGCGATAGAATTTGCATTGATATCACTGCTATTGCTGGGATCAAAACTACTGTCTTTTTTGGCTAAAAAAACCAACGTATTGCTAAAGTATGGCTCAGTAAAGCTGACTTGTTGCTCACGCTCAGGGGTGACTGACATAGCCGCCACAATCGCATCATATTTACCCGCCTTTAGACCAGGAATAATACCGTCCCAATCTTGCGCCGTAATTTCACAAGTCATCTTCATATCGGCACAGAGAGCATTGGCAATATCTACATCAAAACCACCAAGAGTGCCATCCGCATTGGTATAGTTAAAAGGCGCATAAGCACCCTCAGTACCAATACGTAGCACTTCACCCGTCGTTTCTGCCTCAGCAGTCACTTGAGTGGCATCATCACTCGCATCATCTTGACCATTACTACAGCCTGCTAAAGTTAAAAGCGCAGCCATCGTCACTAAAGGCACTGAAAATCGTCGTGCCTTTATACCATTGATAACTGATGCGTTCGTGACTGCATTGTGTTGGTCAAAATGGTTTTTCATGATCATCCTTGGAGTTTGTTAATAGAAATATTGCTCATCGCTATCGGTTCACGGTACTGTATTTGTTCACGATACTATTGTTCACGGCACTATTGCTCACGGTACTGCGACCTCACCCTTGTATCAGCTAAAGATAGTGATAAACGGTGAGATACATCAGTAGTCGCTTGCGGCTGTTTTTCTTCAGCAATTATTTTTCTTCAGTAGCCATCGCATCAGCTGGCGCTTCTTCGACACTATCAGTTGTTGCTACTGCTTTTTGTGCGGCAGCCGTTGAGCTAGTACCAAAATAGCTACCGGTGATCTGATCATAGGTACCATTGTCTTTTAGCTCAGCCAAAGCAGTATTGAATTTAGCCACTAATGGATCACCTTTACGGAACGCGATACCCATAGCATCTTCTTCAGTGCTGATTTCTTGACCTTTTACTTCGTAGTCTTTACCAGCGTCGGTTTTTAGCCAATCGTTACCAGTGACTTTGTCAGACATCATCGCGCGCACACGACCTGAAGTCAGATCTAAATACGCATTGTCCTGAGTGTCATAAAGCTTGATGTCAGCTTCGGTGTGTTCGTCTTGCAAGTACTGTGAAGAAACGGTAGAACGCTGCGCAGCAATAGGCTGATTGTTTAGATCAGCAACGCTGATATCGTCGCCTTTTTTACCAATCAAGATAATACCAGTGTGAAAATACGGCTCACTGAAATCCACGACTTCTTTACGCTCAGAGGTGATCGACATACCAGCGATGATTGCATCAAATTTCTGTGCATTTAGGCCAGGGATTAGACCATCCCAATCTTGAGAAATAACTTCACACTCAGCTTTCATTTGCGCACATAACGCATCGACCAGCTCAATCTCATAGCCAATCAGTTTACCATCAGCATCGGTATAGCTAAATGGCTTATAACTCGACTCTGTCGCAATTTTAATGTTCAAAGGCGCATCGCTAGCTGTATCAGCTTCAGCGCTTTCTGCTGGTGCTGAGCTATTGTTACAACCTGCCAGCAGAAGCATTGCAGCGCTTAGTGGGACAAGCCATAATGCTTTTTTACCCATTGATGATGTCATTGAATTTGTCATTCTCGTTGTTCCTTAATATAGTTACTAGCCGGTAGTCACTCATGACTGATGTATGAAAGCTCATTTATTACAGCTTATTGACCAAAGTTTGCTTGCTCAAGACGAGCCAGCTCACCGTTGCTACGGATTTCACTTAAGGCTTTGTCAAAATCAGCTTTGAGTGCATCACCTTTACGGACAGCAATAGCAATATTGTCATTGTTATCAATTTCATCGCCAACGATACCGAAGCCTTCAGTATTATCCGCTAACCATGATTTGGCAGAAACTTTTTCAGCCAATACGGCATCACTACGACCAGACTTTAGATCCAAATAAGCATTGTCATAGTTGTCATACAACTGCACGGTATTACCGTCTTTGCCTTCATAGTTATCTTGTAGATAAGCGCCAGGCGTGGTCGAACGTTGGCCACCAAGGGTCAAATCTTTGATCGACATAGGATCAAAACCACTAGCACTATCCGTCAACCATACCATCGTGTTGGCGAAGTAAGGCTCGCTGAAGTCTACTTTTTCTTGACGTTCAGGGGTAATCGACATACCTGCGATAACGGCATCGTATTTCTGTGCCAATAGACCTGGAATGATACCGTCCCAATCTTGAGCCACGATTTCACATTTAACTTGCATCTGATCACATAAGGCATTGGCGACGTCAATATCGTAGCCTGCCAAAGTACCGTCAGCATTGGTATAATTAAAAGGAGGGTAAGCACCTTCGGTAGCGATACGAATGGTCTTGCCAGCCATTTCTGCTGCAGGGGCGTCAGCATTGCTATCAGCGGCTTCATTAGAAGATTGACCACAAGCACTCAACATCAATGCGGCAGTAACGGTCATCGACGACCACAATAGGCGAGAATTCGACATCATACATTCCTTAAATTCTGATGGGTTTTAATGTAGGGTTCTGATATTCTGTTCTCTGACGTCCCTGTCAGACAAGCAATATAGACAGCAAAATGAGCAGATAGCCGTCATAGGTGGCTACCTATAAGCCTTTTGATAATACCTGAGTAAAATATCAAAAACAAACGTTTTGCATACCAACTGTCATTAACGAGTAATAAACAGTTAACGATACTTACTAATCCGTAATTTTTAATTTAAAACGACAATAGGATGGTAAGAGCTTTACCATCCTATTGTTTTAGGTAGAGAATCAGTACTTGTTAGACAATCATAAATACATGCAGCTAATTGCTAGCGCTGTTTAAAACGATGACTAGTTTTGACGATGTGACGCCATGAAGTCTTTGACTCGCTCAGAGGTAGGATTGTCAAATACTTGCTCAGGAGTGCCAATCTCTTCAATCACACCTTGATGTAAAAACACTACTTTACTTGATACTTCACGGGCAAAGCGCATCTCATGGGTGACGATGAGCATCGTACGGCCTTCTTCTGCCAGCTCTCGCATGACAGCGAGTACTTCATTGACCAATTCAGGATCTAGAGCAGAGGTTGGCTCATCGAACAGTAGCACTTGCGGCTGCATCGCCAATGCGCGTGCGATAGCCACACGCTGACGCTGACCACCAGACAAGTTCGCTGGATAAGCATCTTTTTTATCAAGTAGACCCACTTTGTCTAGCAGCTTTTCAGCATCGCTAATGGCTTGGTCTTTTTTGATTTTTAAGACCTGCGTAGGCCCTTCGATGATGTTCTGCAAAATCGTTTTGTGCGGCCACAGGTTAAAATTTTGAAAGACAAAGCCTACACGCGCACGCAAGCGTTCTAATTGCTTGATTTCTGCCGCTTGCAACTCACCTGATTTGGCAGGCTTTAGCATGAGTTCATCGTTACCAATGATGATACGACCTTGATTGGGTTTTTCGAGCAAGTTAATACAGCGCAATAAGGTGGATTTACCTGAGCCAGATGAGCCCAAAATTGAGATAACATCACCATCATATGCGGTAAGGGATACCCCTTTTAGCACTGCCAATGAGCCATAGCTTTTATGGATGTCTTGTAAATCTAGGGCGATAGGCCGAGTCGGATTTTTTTCAATATCAAGCATGGTTCAGCAGACTTCCAATAAATATGAATGAAAATACGTAAAAAATCGTGGTATGGAGTATAAGTATCAACCCTAATAAGGTCGTGATACGCTTATAACTCGTCATACAAAGAGAAAAAGTGACACATTGTCTCTTATTACACAGTAAAAAGGCAAATCCTGCGTTTAAGCAATCTGCCACTCAGCATTTATAAACCACTGAATAGCTGACATAAAAAAGCTCAGACTGCATTTGCAGTGCTGAGCCTTATTTTATCACTTTCACGTACTAGGCGTTGTTTTATCTGTTTACCCACTTTCAATATCTAATGTGGATAAGTGATAGCTGCTTAATATGTCAAAAATTAATATGTCCAAACTTAGTACGTCGAGACTTAGCATGTCAAAATCCAGCATATCAAAACTTAGCACGTTAAAAATCAGTATGTCGAAACATGCTCTTCACTTTCAGTACCGTCTAACATCTCTGTATCATCGGCAGTTGCTACCGCTACATCGTCATTATCTCCCACTGCCATGCCATTATCGGCGCTAGCAACTGCAATATCATCACCATTACCTGCGATAGCCGCATCTTCCTCTACTGCCGTCTGTGCATCAGCCGCCGGCTCAGTTTCCATAGGTGCCTCATCTTTTTTACCACAAGCACTCAACGTCAATGCAGCTGCCACTAACCCTATCGTCAGCCAGCTTTTAGCCATTCCATTTTTTTCGATATTATCATTTGTAGTAGCCATAATAATGCTCCGCTCGTTATAGTTAATGCTTAGCTATCAATAAAAATTATCTGATTGATAGCGTTGTATTGATATTTTTAAAAATACCAGTCTTAGCACTTACTATACTGACGATCGATCGTCGCTACCTTAGTACTTACAACGCAGTTCTGTTAAAACCATGTAACGATGTATTTGATTTTTAACCAACCTTTAACAGTAACCATGTTAGAAATGCATGTGAATAAAACAAGAAGAGCATCAAAACAGTGCTCATAAACGCTTTATAAAACGGGCGCTGTTCACAAAATCAACTTTACTATCGACCTCATCTGCTCTATGTTAAATAGCATAATGCTGGATAAGCATTCAAATGTCACTTTTTGCCAAACTTTCGCCTTTTTGGGCGCTTTTATCTGTTTAAAACATTTATAGTTATAAGGAAAATAATTTATGAGTCAATCGAATACCACAGACATTACCGCATACATGCAATCTGTCGGCAAGCAGGCTCGCGCAGCCTCACGTGCCCTCGCTGCTGCCAATACTGGTGATAAGAACGCTGCCCTCATGGCCATTCATGATGTATTAAAAGCCGCTAAGCCAGATATTTTAGCAGCCAATAAAATCGATATGGACAATGGTCGAAACAACGATTTAGATGCCGCATTGCTTGATCGTCTGGAGCTAAATGATGCGCGCTTTGATGGCATGCTACAAGGTCTAAAAGACGTGGCATCATTGCCAGATCCTATCGGTGAAGTCACTGATATGACCTATCAACCATCAGGGATTCATTTGGGTAAGATGCGTGTACCACTTGGTGTGGTCGGTATGATTTATGAGTCGCGTCCCAATGTAACGTTAGAAGCGGCTTCACTGGCGTTAAAATCAGGAAATGCCATTATTCTACGTGGTGGCTCTGAAGCTTTTGAGTCTAACCAAGCTATCGCCAAATGTATCTTAGAAGGTCTAGAGAAGGTCAATCTATCTGGACATAGCGTGCAAGTATTACAAACCACTGATCGCGCCGCTGTCGGTGAGCTCATCACCATGACGGACTATGTCGATGTCATCGTACCACGTGGCGGTAAAGGCTTGATTGAGCGTATCAGCCGTGATGCCCGTGTGCCTGTGATTAAGCATTTAGACGGTAACTGTCACACCTTTATTGACAGTGATGCAGATGCCGACATCGCTATCAAAGTCAGCGTCAATGCAAAAACGCATCGCTACGGTACGTGTAATACCATGGAGACACTACTGGTCGATGAGTCAGTCGCCGATGAGCTATTGCCAAAAATTGCTGAAGCTATCATCGCTGCTGACGATGCCATGCAACTGCGTCTCGATGACAAGTCACAAGCTATCCTAAATGACAATGCTGCGCTTAAAGGTCATCTATCAGCTGCCACTGCCGAAGATTGGGACACCGAATATTTAGCGCCTATCCTAGCGGTAAAAGTCGTTTCTGGCATTGATGAAGCGATTGGGCATATCAATACGCATGGCAGTCATCATACCGATGTCATCATTACGGATAACTATACCAAGTCGCAACGTTTTATTCGTGAAGTCGACTCTGCAAGCGTCATGATTAATGCCTCTAGCCGTTTTGCTGATGGTTTTGAATATGGATTGGGTGCCGAGATTGGTATCTCAACAGACAAGATTCATGCTCGTGGTCCTGTGGGATTAGAAGGTCTTACCTCACAAAAATGGATCGTGTATGGCCACGGTGAGACACGTGCTTAACGGATAGCGTCTCAACCTAGCACTTATCTGCTTACTTACAGTATAATTCACAAAAAACGTCAGCTCCGTTGCTGGCGTTTTTTTATTAGGGACGAATAGGTTATAGAGGCGGCGCAATCGTAATTTTGCACCATAACACAAACATGCGATAGGAAAGTAGGCTCATGCAAAGTGGTGAAATCAAACACTGGAATTCAGATAAAGGCTATGGCTTTATTGATGTTGACGATCAAAGTGAAGACGTATTTTTTCATATTAGCAAAGCGCGAATGCCACAGCCGATAACGGTCGGACAAAGAGTCTACTTCAATAGTGCACGTAATGACAAAAACCAGTTGAGAGCAACCGAAGTAACCCCTGCTTCGCTCAGCATTCAAGAAAGTGGAAATACAGATACCGCTAAAAGCACGTCATACAATGCTAATCAGAACGATTCTAGGCAGAACAACTCCAATAATAACAATGCTAGCCGAAAAAATACTGGTCGCAATACTAGAAACCAGCGTCAAAATAAAAAAAGCCCGCTGTCTACCTTATTTAGTCTTATCGCCATTATCGCGGTCGCGTTTTACTTCTTTGATGATTTACAGTCTACTTTCTTTGCTGGTAGCGCAGAACCTACAACGATACCTCAAACGTACTCTGACAACTCAAATCCAGCATCTAACTCTGCGGTAACGGGTGATGCGCAAATAGATCAGACCATCATGCTGATCAAGCAAGGCGGTCCATTCCCTTATCCTAATAAGGATGGCACGACGTTCTATAACCGTGAGGGACAGCTACCAACACAGTCGAAAGGCTACTATCGTGAATATACCGTGCCAACCCCTGGCATATCGCATCGCGGTGCAAGACGTATCGTCACGGGTGGCAATCCGCCAACTGTCTATTATTTAACCGTTGACCACTATGATAGCTTTCGCAGACTGGACGTAAAATAATATGAGCCAAGCCATACATTATATAGACAAGAATAGTAACCAAAACGCTACAGCACTAAGTGCTGGCATCCCGACACAGGCTGTTACCATAGCAGCGGACGACGTACTAAATAAAAACACGTTATTAACAAATTTAGCCAATGCCTGTGATTTTCCCAGTTATTTTTCACACAATTGGGATAGTGCGTGGGATTGCTTAACAGATAGCGACGTGACACATCTAATGTTAGATCTAACATCGGTGAAAAAAATAGACACGGAAGATTTTAATGTCTTCAAAAGCATCATAGAAGATGCCTACACAGATTTTGGCAAGCCGCAATTGTGGGTGATCATGCCGTCTACGGATGACGCCTAGCCGATAAATCATCAAACAAGCCTGAATTCGAGATAAAGCCATATTTATCCCAAATTCAGGTTAATTTAGTTTTATAGAAAGGATTAACCTATGGAAATTACTTTAAATGGCTATTACACCCTAATCTTTGCCACCTTGGTACTATTGCTTGGACGATTTTTGGTCAAAAAAGTCAAGTTTTTAGAAGATTTTAATATTCCAGAACCAGTAGCAGGTGGTCTGATTGCTGCGGTCATTGTGTATGCTCTTAACTTTATTTGGGGCTACAGTTTTAATTTTCATCAAGGGTTACAAACAGCCACCATGCTGATGTTCTTTGCTTCTATCGGTCTAAGTGCTGATTTTGGTCGATTAAAAGCAGGTGGTACACCGTTACTGATTTTCACTATCGTGGTGTCGGTATTTATTATATTGCAAGACGTGGTTGGCGTGACAATGGCAAGCGCTTTAGGACTAGATCCATTGCTAGGACTCGTCACAGGCTCTATCGCACTTACAGGCGGTCATGGTACAGCTGGCGCATGGGGTGCTGTATTGGAACAAGAGTATGGTGTGGTTGGTGCAACTACCCTCGGCATTGCTGTGGCTACGTATGGCTTGGTAGCAGGTGGTATCGTTGGTGGCCCTGTTGCGCGTCGATTGATTAATAAACTTGGATTAAAGCCGACACCAGCAAATGCAAACCCAAGTGACGTTGAAAAAGTGGCAGGTGCACAGTCCTTATACAGTACCAAGCACAGTGAAAATGATGATGATGGTACTCAGGAAATGTTTGAAAAGCCTGATAACATTCGTCTGATTACCGCATCATCAACCATCGAAACCTTGGCGCTATTTGCGGGTGCATTGGCATTTGCTGATTTGATGACTATCGTTGCTGAAGGTACCTCGTTTGAGCTACCTACCTTTGTATGGGCACTGGCAGGCGGTGTGATTCTGCGTAATTCATTAACGATGATTTTTAACTTTGATATGTTTGATCGTGCCATTGATGTGATTGGTAATGCATCATTGAGCCTATTTTTAGCCATGGCGCTGTTGTCATTGAAGCTATGGGAATTAACAGATTTGGCAGGCCCTGTACTGATTATATTGCTGGTACAGACGTTTGTGATGATTCTATACGTTTACTTCGTTACCTTTAAAGTGATGGGTAAAAACTACGACGCGGCGGTGCTATCAGCAGGTCATTGTGGTTTTGGTATGGGTGCAACGCCAACAGCAATTGCCAACATGCAGGCAGTTACGGATCGTTATCTACCCTCGCCTAAGGCATTTTTGATTGTACCGATGGTTGGTGCTTTCTTTGTCGATATCGTTAATGCGACGGTATTGCAGATATTTACTAAATTGCCGTTTATGTAGGCTGATGCTGTCACAGATCAAAACTTAATAGCTATCTAGCAAATAACGAATGTCAGCCATCGAAAAGCCCGCCAAGACTAATCTTAGCGGGCTTTTTTAATCATCAAGTTATAATAGAGTGTTCAATCAAACCCATTATTTATACTTTTTAACTTCACCACTTTTCACACGAGCTATGAAAGAATTAACTTCTTTTTTCACAATTGGCATCAAGAAGTATAGACCGATGATGTTAAAGATTGCCATAGCGAACAGAGCCGCATCTGAGAAGTCGATAACAAAGCTAAACTGTACGATGGTACCGATAACAACGAAGACTAAGAAGATAAGTTTGTATATCATCTCGCCGCCTTTACCTTCGCCAAAGAGGTAAGTCCAAGCTTTTAGACCATAATATGACCATGAGATCATCGTTGAAAAAGCAAACAATAATACCGCGACAGCTAGGAAATACTGGAAGATAGGCGCCGTTTCCATAAAGGCAGCACGGGTTAGATCCACACCAGTAAGCGCTTGGGTTTGCAAGTTTGCGACAGTGTTCACCCCAGAGATAGTAATAACGAGCGCCGTCATAGTACAGATAACAACCGTATCAATGAAAGGCTCTAGCAGCGCTACTAAACCTTCAGTAGCAGGCTCTTTGGTTTTTACCGCTGAGTGAGCAATAGCGGCTGAACCAACACCTGCTTCGTTAGAGAAAGTTGCACGTTTTAAACCTTGAATTAACGCGCCAATAAAGCCACCAGCCACGCCAGCACCAGTGAAGGCACCCGTGAAAATCTCGCCAAACGCAGCGCCAATATGATTAAAGTTTGCAACCAGTACGATGACACTCATTGTGATATACAATAAAGCCATAAAAGGCACGACTTTTTCGGTAACGGTTGCAATGCGCGGCATACCACCAATGATAACCATACCGACTAAAAACGCTAAGCCAATACCAAAGAATATACTGTAATCCGTTGGAATGCTAAAAGTAGAGCTCATGACTGCAAAGGCTTGGTTACCCTGAAACATGTTACCAGCACCAAAAGTGGCCAATATACACATAAGGGCAAAACCGACGGCTAACACCTTACCAAATCCACCCATACCACGTTCAGCCATACCGCGGCTCAAGTAGTACATAGGTCCACCTGATACGGCACCAGAAGGCAGAATCGTACGGTATTTAACACCTAACGTACACTCTACAAACTTGGTCGCCATACCGAACAGACCAACCATAATCATCCAAAAGGTAGCACCAGGTCCACCAATAGCGAGTGCGGCACCGACACCAGCAATATTACCAAGACCAACCGTACCTGACAAAGCAGTGGCTAGTGCTTGAAAATGGCTAACCTCGCCTTCTTCTTTGACAGCAGGGTTTGGATCAGTATATTTGCCTCTGACAATATCTAAAGACAGGCCTATATGGCGAAACTGAATAAAGCCAAAATAAAAGGTAAAGACTAATGCGGCAACTAACAACCAGCCTACAATTAGCGGAAAGCTTACTTCACCAAGAGGTACTGAAAAGAAAATAAGATCAACGAACCAGCCAAATATATTGGCCATAAAGCCATCGAGGCCAGCACCAAATGCTGCTAAACCTGATTGTTCTTCTGCTTGCGCAATAGTAGTACTAAGTAATAGGATCGTTGCGACTAAATATTGTTTTTTCATATAAATTCCTTTAGTGAAAATAATATTCATATAATCATTTACAGCGATACTGATACAAAGTGTAATTTTTTATTATACTTTGTATCAGTATTATTACTAAATGTTCAATGTCGACTATATACTAATAATTTTATATAAACAAAAACATTTGCATATTTTTCTCAATTAAACATCAACTTAGCGCTTTAAAGCTGACAGCCAAGATCAATCAAACTCACTATAATTATCGAAAAATGTCGGTAGCTATTCTTAGTATAAACAACAGACCTAAATATCATTGAAAGGGCGACATGACAATCTCAACACAGATTTGCATTACATGATCTAATTTTCTGAAATTTTAATCCTTTCATTTATAGCGGACTTTTATCGTCTACAAACCCTTAACCATACTTTACTAGGTTATCCAGCATTATAGAAAGCCATGCATTGTTATCTGCAATATACGTGTCCCCTAGCTCTAGGATTTCATCACCCGCTTGAACTGTGTGAGGATAGTCAGTCATGGCGTCTTGTATATAATCCTGCCCATGCATCACCATATCCACCATACTATTTTTAGTCACTTCGAAATGACATTGCCAACCAAGCACCCACGTACCTAACTCTTTATGTTTTGGCGTTTGATAGATAAAACCTTGATTGTCCCAAGCGTTTGATTTTGCAATTGCAGTCGCACCTTGAGGACACTCAAAACCATCGCCATGCCAATGAAAAACCGTAAACTCTTGCTTTGGTAAATCTTTTAGTAACTGATGCTCTAAGCCTTTTTTGGTTAATTGAATTGGCATCCAACCAACCTCTTTTATACCTGACGGAGCAACTTTTGCCCCCAAACTATCCGCTATTAACTGCGCCCCTAAGCAAACACCAACTACTGTTTTTCCTTCTTTGATACTTTGCTGAATAAAGGCCTTCTCATCCGCTAGCCATTGAAAGTCAGCTTCATCATGAATGCTCATTGGCCCGCCCATAATAACCAACCAATCAAAACTGTCTTGAGAAGGCAATGAATCGTTTTCGTAGAAACGAGTGACAGTAATGCTATGACCTTGATTATCTGCCCACTGTTTAATATAACTGAGTTCTTCAAAATCAACATGGTATAGGGCATGAATACGTAGCGTCATTAAATTATCCTTTTATCAAAAAAGAAAAACCGCCTAGCAAAAGATAAGCGGTTTTTATTGTACAACTCTGAATCAGAGTTGGCTAAATCAGTACGGATTTGAGCTTACTGGTTTTTTTCGTAAACTGGTAATTCTGCACAGATCGCTTCTACTTTACCGCGTACTTCAGTAGCGACCGCTTCGTCACCACGGCTGTCTAGTACGTCACAAATCCAACCTGCTAACTCGCCCGCTTGTGCTTCGTTGAAGCCGCGAGTAGTAATGGCTGGTGTACCGATACGGATACCAGACGTTACGAACGGAGATTTTGGATCGTTTGGTACGGCATTTTTGTTCACAGTGATGTGAGCTTCGCCAAGCCATTTGTCCGCTTCTTTACCCGTCATTTCTTGCTTAACTAGGCTGATCAGCATTAGATGGTTTTCAGTACCGCCAGAGATGACTTCATAACCGCGATCTTGAACGACTTTTGCCATCGCTTTAGCATTTTTAACCACTTGCTGCTGATAAGTAGAGAAGTTGGCTTCTAATGCTTCTTTGAAGCAAACCGCTTTAGCAGCGATAACATGCATCAATGGGCCACCTTGGTTACCCGGGAATACCGCAGAGTTTAGTTTCTTAGCAAGTACTTCGTCACGAGACAAAATCATACCTGAGCGTGGGCCACGTAGGGTTTTGTGCGTGGTAGTCGTAACCACATCAGCGAAAGGTACTGGGTTTGGATAAACACCACCAGCAACTAGGCCTGCAACGTGAGCCATATCTACTAACAGGTAAGCGCCTACTTCATCCGCGATGTCACGGAAACGCTGCCAATCGACTACTTGCGAGTAAGCTGAAAAACCAGCAATAATCATTTTAGGCTTGTGCTCACGTGCTAGAGCGTCTACTTGGTCATAATCAATAAGACCAGTGCCATCTACCAATCCGTACTGTACGGCATTGTAGTTCAGACCTGAAAAGTTGATGTGTGCGCCATGAGTCAAGTGACCACCAGCATCTAGGCTCATGCCCAATACTGTGTCATTTGCTTCTAGCAATGCTAAAAATACCGCTGAGTTTGCTTGGCTACCAGAATGTGGTTGAACGTTCACATACTCTGCACCGAACAACTCTTTAGCACGGTCAATGGCTAATTGTTCTACAACATCCACATGCTCACAACCACCATAATAACGCTTACCAGGATAGCCTTCAGCGTATTTGTTGGTTAGGTCAGTACCTTGCGCTTCCATCACTGCTTGTGAGCAGTAGTTTTCAGAAGCAATAAGCTCAATGTGATTTTCTTGACGAACGCTTTCTGCGGCCATCGCTTCAGCAAGTACTGGATCAAAACTTTGAAGAGAGATATTTTTAAACATATTTAATGTCCTAAGTAGTGACTGTCATTGAAAAAATGTCATTTAAAAGAAGCTTATAGCCTGCCCACAATAAAACAACTACTGCGTCAACGTCGCTAGAAGTACGCGTGATACCTCTGCACTTTTTTCAGCAATCTATTGTTTTTCGGCAATCTGTTTTATGGCATGACCATTATTGTGAATGGGGTCTATTAGCAGAGATAAAATAAGAATAAATGCAGGCGAGTGGCCCGCCATGAAGTTGTCCAATTCGGCAATAAATTCGATACACGTATGTACCGATATCATCGCTAAAGATTAAGTGTAACATGAAAATTTGTGCTGCGAACGCAAAAAAACCTCACCTTAAGATGAGGGAATTAAATGACCATATAACACAGATAAATAGCCAATAAAATAAAGGATTTACCTGCTTTGAATTCTTAGTTATCTGAATTTTTACACGTATATAAGCATAAAATATTTTTAACCATGGCTAGATATAGTTGATTCAATTTAAAAGTAGTACAAGGCAGCCGAGTGTAGATGTATATTAAATACCTCAAGCGAGGCTAACGCAGTAATACTTTTATAGTGTAGTGACTATTATAGTGAAGTGATTATAAGAACGTCGGCAGGAACGTTTCACTGATCATTAACGTACGACCATACCAATCATAACGGGTTTGCCTTTGCCAACCTGTGGCAGTTTGCTGAATAAATCGCTGATTAGGTAGTGTTCGGCTGCGCTTGAATAGCACATAACCGATGGGTGTGCCTTTGAGCTGCTGTAGACGGCGGGCGCGGCCTTTTAGACTGGATAGCGGAAAGATACTTTGTGCATCTACCCATGGTAATTCATCATTGCCATAAAGCTGCACCTCACGCACCCAAGCCAACATCGGACGATTAAGCGCAGCACCCTGCAGACCCAATTGCTGTTTTTGTATCAGAGACAGCTGCCGATAGCCCTCAAAACTGCGCTCTACACGCAATGGCTGCCCTGCTTTTACTTCCAACATGGCAGTGAGAGAGCCTTTAGCATTGAGCCACGGTAGTAGCTCACTAGGAGGTGACGGATTGCTAAAACAGGATATTTGAGTACTGGACATAGTTAACGGCTAATTGTGAAGGATTAAATAAGAGGAGCTGGCACTAATTGTTCATATTAAAAGACTAATGGTTCATATCAAAATCTGGCATATTGTCCGCATTAAAAGGCAAAGCCTCAAATGCCTGCTGACGATACTGCGCCATATACTCACGGTCTTTGCGACAAAAACCTGCAATCGCGGGTACAAAACGTGGATCATAGATACGGTGCAGCGAGTGTGTCGTGGTTGGGATAAAACCACGAATCAGTTTATGCTCCCCTTGCGTACCCGGATCAAAATACGTCAGACCTTGCTCAATGGCAAACTCGATACCCTGATAGTAGCACAGCTCAAAGTGCAAACTGTCGTACTCGCCCAACGCACCCCAGTAGCGTCCATATAAGGTAGCATTATTATCAACATCACCATTAACATTGTCGCTATCAGGTTTATCGTATAAGAACAAACTGCTAGCAATAATTTCGCCATCGTTATTCAGTGCTTGGGCGAGCATCAGGTGCTCAGGCATGCTCTGTGCTAATGCCATAAAAAAATCTATCGTTAGGTAAGGCTGTTGACCTCGCACTGCATAGGTCATCACATAGCAGTGATAAAACGCTTTCCAATCGGCATCGGTAATATCCGCCCCACACTTACGCTGACAGCTGATATTTTGCTCAGCAACTTTGCGACGCTCAGCACGGATGGTTTTACGTTTTTTGGCTTTTAGGGTCATCAAAAATGCATCAAAATCTGCAAATGGCTGACTCTCTTGCAGCAAGTCTTTATTTTGCCACAAAAACTGACAGCCTTGACGTTCCAATATGGGCATCTCAATTGCGGTTGGCTCTAGGCCATTATCTTGAGCTGCTAATGCCTGCTCTATATCGATATCGGTCGGCAGCTCTGCGGTCGCGACAGAGGCAAGCTCAGGCGTGACAAACAGTCCATGCCAGCTAGATGCACCTACTTGTTGAGCAATATCATCAACACCTGCGATAGCTGTCTTTATAACTTCTTCACTTAAGGTTTCACCTGTAGCCAACCACAAGCGCTGACCCGTAATCGGTGTATAAGGAACGCTAGTGACCAATCGCGGATAATAATCAATGCCATAGCGTGCATAGGCTTCTGCCCATGCATGATCAAACACGAACTCGCCGCGATGATGACCCTTTATAAATACGGGTAATACTGCAACAGGATGCAATGCACTTCCTTTTACACCGTCTATTGCATTGCCATTGCTGTCTTTTTTGTCGTTGCTGTCGCCGCTATCAGAATAATCGGCGACACGGTGCACCAAAATAAATATTGGTAGCCAACCTGCCTGCTCACCTATCGCACCCGTATCTGCCAACGCCTGCCAAAAAGCAAACGACATAAAGGGCGTATCTGGTGTCTGCCAGTCTGCTTGGCTCTGCCAACTGGTATCATTAATCAGCGCATACTCTAAACTCATACTGTTTGTCATTATTATAGTCGCTATATATTTATCGATAACCGATTGATTAGTGACCTAGCCTAGCAAATTTTTGATAGTTTGCTGTCACAATTTGCAAAAATTCATCTATATGCAATAAAAAACCACCTACTATAATAGAGGTGGCTATGTTTTATAATGATGCTTATATCCTACTCTCCATCTCGTTATAAATGCCAATGAAAAGACAGTAGTTGCATGGAAAAGATGATATCGAAGCTGATGACTGGTAGAATAAGGTTGTTATTAGCTTAATATAATTCAGATACATAGGATATGAGCGAAAACAGTATACTTAGTTCATTATACAAGATTGACATCATAGCCGATTTATAGTGGATTAACTATAATATGAAGTCAGCAGTTCACCTTCAAGCCCTTTTGTATAGGCAGTCAAAGCATCGTACTGTTTTAAGAGGCCTATTTGATGAACGCTAATAGACGTGCGTAAAAGAAAAATTTAAATGGTCTCCAATATTTCTGAGGCCACATATGATGTACTTGATCTAACCACATAGTTCGTTATTGCATAGTATCATCCGACGATATTCGAATTTATGTGTACGTATTATTCTTAACGACAACTAAAGGGATACCCGATTACAATGTCAAAAATTATCTATACAAAAACTGATGAGGCCCCTGCTCTAGCAACCCTTTCATTCTTGCCTATTGTTGAAGCGTTTACTAAAACGGCAGGGATTGCTGTTGAGACAACTGATATCTCTGTTGCAGCGCGAGTATTGGCTGAATTCCCAGAATATTTGACGGAAGAGCAACGCGTACCAAACAATTTGGCTGAGCTTGGTCGTCTGACACAAGATCCAAACACCAATATCATCAAACTGCCAAACATCAGTGCTTCTGTACAGCAACTTAAAGCCTGTATCAAAGAGTTGCAAAGCAAAGGCTTTGCATTACCTAGTTTCCCAGAAGATCCACAGACTGACGAAGAAATAGAACTTCGTAAGCGTTATGGTAAAAGCTTAGGTAGCTCAGTTAACCCTGTACTACGTGAAGGTAACTCAGATCGCCGCGCCCCTAAAGCCGTCAAAAACTATGCTCGCAAGCATCCGCATTCTATGGGTGAATGGAAGCAGTGGTCAAGCACGCACGTGTCACACATGCATGGCGGTGACTTCTATGATGGCGAGCAATCTATTACTTTAGATAAAGCTCGTACCGTACGTATGGAGTTGTTACTTGATGACGGCACCAACAAAGTCTTGAAACCTAAGATTGCTTTGCTCGATAAAGAAGTGATTGACCTAATGGTTATGAGCAAGCAGTCATTGCTAGACTTTTATGAGCGTGAAATGGAAGATTGCCGCGAAGCCGGTATTCTATTCTCACTACACGTAAAAGCCACTATGATGAAGGTGTCACACCCTATCGTATTTGGTCACGCGGTTCGTATCTACTACAAAGAAGCCTTTGCAAAACATGGCGCTACGTTTGACGAGCTAGGCATTAACGTCAATAACGGTATGGCTGATTTGTTTGACAAAATTGCAACTTTGCCAGCCTCAAAGCGTGAAGAGATTGAGCAAGACTTGCATGCTTGCCAAGAGCATCGCCCACGTCTGGCCATGGTTGATTCTTCAAAAGGTATCACCAACTTCCATTCTCCAAGCGACATTATCGTAGATGCATCAATGCCTGCTATGATTCGTAATGGCGGTAAAATGTGGGGCGCTGATGGCAAACTATATGATTGCAAAGCCGTTATGCCTGAATCTACCTTTGCCCGTATTTATCAAGAAATGATCAATTTCTGCAAATGGCATGGTAACTTTGATCCAACGACAATGGGTACGGTTCCTAACGTTGGTTTGATGGCACAAAAAGCAGAAGAGTACGGCTCACACGACAAGACTTTTGAGTCAAGCAATGCGGGTATTGCACGTATTGTTGATGTAGATACTGATGAAGTATTACTCGAAAAACGTGTTGAAAAAGGCGATATCTGGCGCATGTGTCAGGTCAAAGATGATCCTATCCAAGATTGGGTGAAACTGGCTGTTCGCCGTGCGCGCGAATCAGACACGCCTGTTATCTTCTGGTTAGACCCATATCGTCCACATGAGAATGAACTGATCAAAAAAGTTCAGACTTACTTGAAGGATCATGATACTACGGGTCTACACATTGAAATCATGTCACAAGTTCGTGCCATGCGTTATACTCTAGAGCGCGTTGCTCGTGGTCTAGATACTATCTCTGCCACTGGTAACATCTTGCGTGATTACCTAACTGACTTGTTCCCAATTCTAGAGCTAGGCACCAGTGCCAAGATGCTATCAGTCGTACCACTAATGAAAGGTGGTGGTCTGTTTGAAACAGGTGCAGGTGGTTCAGCTCCGAAACACGTTGAGCAGCTCGTAGAAGAAAACCATTTACGTTGGGATTCATTGGGTGAGTTTTTGGCCTTGACCGTATCTTTGGAGCATTTAGCCGAGAACGATAACAATACTAAAGCCAAAATATTGGCTGACACGCTAGATACAGCGACAGAAAAACTGCTGTTGAATGACAAATCACCATCACGTAAAACAGGTGAATTAGATAACCGTGGTAGTCATTTCTATCTGGCCATGTACTGGGCTGAAGAGCTGGCAGCACAAGATCAAGATAGCGAGCTAAAAGCACAATTTACACCATTTGCGCAAAAGCTTAAAGACAGCGAAGAGGCTATCGTCAAAGAGCTTAACCAAGCTCAAGGTAAGCCTGTAGACATCAAAGGCTACTACTATGCCGATGAAGAATTGGCTAAGAAAGCCATGCGTCCAAGTGCTTTGTTCAACGAAACACTGGCATCGCTGTAATTTCTAAGCGATTGCACTTAGACAGTTAAGCTTAGTCGCTGTTGGGGTTTATATCCAAAAGCGATTAAGCGAGTTTAAGTCTTAGTAAGTCAAACACCTCAACCGCCTTAGGGCGTTGAGGTGTTTTTTATGGTCTTTCACAGCATATCTAAGTTGTATTGGAACGATTATATTGTAGAGCCCTTTTCTGGCTGCCATCATACAGCCTACGCCCTGTATTCATCTCAGCAAAAAACATGAGTGGCCCTGTGAACAATAGAAAAACACTTTATAATAGACGCTTACCTTAATTAGAAAAATATATAGTATTCAAAAAACATGACAAACCTATCAAAATATAGATGAAATGGAAGCACTTAGCTCGTACCGTCTTATTTTTCAGCGGGACACGTTATACCCAGAGTGTGTGCTCATTTTTATTTTGAATGTTAAGGTGTATCATCATTTGGATAGTAAGTAATACTGACTCATTTATATTTAGGAAATAGCTGTTTATGTCGACCTCTAGTCTCGTACTATTCAATAAACCTTATGGCGTGCAAAGTCAGTTCAGAGATGACAGCAATAACAACCACACCACGCTATCGGAGTATTTTACGGACAAATCATTGCGGGTGGCTGGTAGGCTTGATGCGACCTCAGAAGGTTTGCTGATTCTGACTGATGATGGTCGAGTTAACAAAGCAATCACCCATCCACCCAAAGCCAATGCTGGTCGCAAACAAGGCAAGACGTACTTAGTACAAGTTGAAGGCATCCCTACGCCTGAGCAGCTTAGTAAGCTCCAAAAAGGTGTGATTCTCAAAGATGGCAAAACCCTACCTGCTGAGATTAAACATGTCAGTGAAGATGAATTGCCAATGCCGCTTTGGCAACGTGATCCACCGATACGTGAGCGTAAAAATGTGCCAGACTCATGGCTGATATTGACGATATATGAAGGTAAAAATCGTCAAGTAAGACGCATGACTGCGCATGTGGGGCTACCTTGCTTACGTTTGATACGCTGGTCAGTGGCAGGGTTTGAGTTAAGTGATTTAGCTGTTGGAGAGTTTGTACGAATTCATTTAGATAGTGAGCGCTGTAGGCAATTGGGTATTACTCAATAGTTAGTTTGCTAAATTGCTAGTTAAAGCATTATATAAGAAAAATCTTTCAACACTATTAAAAAGATTGGTTGGGATAAAAATCATATTGATGATAAGACATTAATCATAGATAGATATAAAACACCCAAAATGTTCGTCGATATTATGATTGATGGACACGTGATAGGATTTTATATATTAAAACGTTAAATGATAAGGAGCGTTCTATGGAAATAAAAGAAATAAGTACCACCTTAGGTCTAGTCGAACAATTACATCCATTGCTAATTGACAGTATCGAGAGTGGTGCGTCTGTTGGTTTCTTAACGCCAATCGATGAGCAAGAGATAAAATTATATTGGTCATCTGTAGAAACAGAACTTGCATCAGGACTTAGGAAGTTGTTTCTTGCATATGACGATGGAAGTGTAATAGGCGCAGTCCAACTCTCACTCTGTTCTAAGCCTAATGGCTCACATAGAGGAGAAGTCGAAAAACTCATGGTTCATACAGACGCTCGAGGTAAAGGTGTTAGTAAGAAACTAATGTCGCTAATGGAAGCTGTAGCGTCTGAGATCAATTTGTCATTACTTGTACTCGATACCCGTGTAGGTGACGTCGCATCTTCGTTATATCGTTCTATTGGCTATACCGAGGTGGGTCAAATTCCGCAATTCGCACGTAGCTCTACAGGAAAGCTAGAAGGCACCGTTTATTTCTTCAAAATACTGTAATTTAATTAGAGCTTGAAGGTTGACTCACAACGTATAGCATTTTTACTGTGCTCTACGTCTAATTCTTAAGGTGGTTTGAAAAGACGTATCTCTTACGTTACCTATACCTTAATGGGGTGGTACTTCTTTTCTGTAAGCTACAGATACAAAATCAGGCGAAGCGGATTTTGTATCAATCAGAGTTGGACTAAATGGATTCAATGAAAACCATACTGGCTCAGTATATCGAAAGAGAGCTGCTGCGTTGGTAAAAACAAGGATCATCAGACAGTAGGCGATATTCTTGGAGAAATTAAAGGGCGCTGGTTCTATGTTGAATAATTATGAGTATCTGAATCCACCCGTGCAAAAGGGCTTGATTCGAAATTATTACGATATCTAGAATATGACCTCCTCTCCAAAGGAGCAATAAACTATCGGTTATAGACGACATCATTGCAAGCGTTAGATTTCTATAAAAAGCAAGGTTATGTTTTCTTTGTCGAGTTTGATAATATACGGCCACCTCAAACCAGTTATTTTCTAAAATAAATAAGTACGTAGAAAACGACTATTAAAAACGAGCACGTCAGCGTCTAGGACTTTATATTTTGGCTTCAAGCAGCCTCCCCTACGATAAATGAGCTTTCGTTACGACCTATTAAATATAGCGTCTCGAACGGGTAAGGTTTATCTGCTAAGCTTCGAAACATGAGTGGTTGTCTGTAATAGATTTCATTCATTTATTATTAAATTTTTATTCTAGGAATACATCATGATTGCTTCTCATCGTTTTTTATTGTTGGCCACCAGTATTTCTGCTGCGCTCATACTGAGTGCCTGTCAGCCGACAACAGAAAACAATGAAGCGACCACTGACGAAGAAGTCGCCACGCCAGTGACTGATATAGCAGAGACTCAAGATGAAGCCGAAGTTAATGACTTAGCGGAAAATGAAGACATCATTGACGAAAGCCAAATGACTGATGTGCTCAAAGACTATACAAAATCAATGACTAGAATGCATGATGAAATGATGATCGGTATGGGTTACAACGACCCTGACACTGCATTCGCTAAAAGCATGCTTGGACATCATCGTGGCGCGATAGACATGGCAAGAATCCAACTGAAATACGGTACTGATGAAAAAGTACGTCAGCTCGCTCAAGAAATTATTGACGCTCAACAGATTGAAATCGATATTTTGAATAAATGGCTTGCCAGCCATCCTGATACAGCAAAACCTAAACCCAATACCGAAGCTATGCAACAAGCCTATGCTAGAAGTATGGATGTCTTGAATGGTGAGATGGTACTGGGTATTGCCGATCCCGTCCCTGACATGGCATTCACGCGCGGCATGCTACCACATCATCTGGGCGCAGTAGAAATGGCCACTATCCAGCTAAAATATGGTACTGACGAAGAGATGCGTCAACTGGCACAAGATATCATCGACACTCAGCAACCCGAAATCAAACGGATGCAAAATTGGATTGCAGACTCTCAAGTAGATGAAAGTACAGAAGATAAACTTGATGAAGGTGAAGTAGACGCAAAAACTGAAACACCTGACTCTTAGAGACTGAGTTACCTCTGATGTTTGAAGAAAACCCCAAAGTATACTGATAGTGTATGACGCAAAACCTCTGCTAAATATAATCATTTAGCAGAGGTTTTATTTTCTATGAATGCTCAAACTGAATACTTAGGTAGAGTGGCTAAAATCGATAACCTTAAATTAACGTACTCAAATTAGTGTACTTAACTCAATGCCCTTAATTCTGATAACGCTCTATCGCATTAAGCCACGCTTGCCAGCCCGCATTATTTAGAGAATGCTCGTCACTAATGCCTGACGATATATCATTTTTTGCTAAGTGTAGACTTACTTTATGCGGAAATACTTTTTCATTAATATCATTCGTACTACTATCAGCACTGGCTGACTGTTGTAATCCCATAGCCACTTTCGGTAGTACATTGACACATATCAACTCATCACGGCGAAACAAGTAACATTCAACATTCTGTGCTGCATTGCTAAACGAAGCTAACTGTTTACTATCGGCTTTGATGCCATCAATCGCCACAATGACATCGTGCGCTGAAATCCCAGCTCTGGCAGCCGCGCTATCACGCTGTACGCGATTAACCTTTAGTCCGGCAGGCGTTTCAGTACAACGCATACCCCACGGCAAATGCTTATCCGCGGTCTCTTTGGTATTGGTACGCATGTTAGTACCATTAGCAGCCAACAGCGCTTCAATTGGTAACTCTTCAACACCATTGACATAACGATGCTCAAAATCCTCCCAATCCGCTAATGGCATAAACTGCCCAATTACCGCACCCATATCGGCACTGCTGATGCCAACACGTTGGTTATCGTTTTGCTTGGCTTGAGTATAAAAGGCCTTAACCACATCAAACAGACGATAGCGACCAGCGCTCTTTTGTAGCAGCATCAAATCCAAACATAACGCAACCAGCGCCCCTTTATTGTAATAGCTGATACCCGCATTACCCGTATTTTCGTCATTGCGGTATAACTTAATCCAAGCATCAAAGCTCGACTCTGCGACACTCTGATACGCACGCCCAGCGGTTTGATAGTAGCGATTTATTTGTTCCGCCAATAGCTTGAGATAGCTTGATTTGTCAATCACACCTGACGCTTGCAACATAAAGTCATCGATATAAGACGTAAAACCCTCAAACACCCAAAGTAATGGCGTAAAAGCCTCACGGCGCAAATCAACCTCTAGCATGACATCAGGACGTACTGTTTTGACCCACCATGAATGAAAATACTCATGGCTGCATAAACCTAAAAACCGCTGATAATCTGTGCTTGGTATTTTTGGCTCATTGATACTTGGCAAGTCACGGCGCGGGGTAATCAAGCTGGTAGAGTTGATATGCTCAAGGCCACCGTAGTCTTGACCACTGGCAAACGTCATAAACGTGTAATCATGGAAAGGTGCGTCACCTAGCCAGCCTAAATACGTCTGGCAAATCTGAGTGATATCTTGCTGCAACCTGCCCATATTGGCATTATGCTTACCAGCAAGGTAAAAACTATGATGTAGCGTCTGATGTTCGTTATCTTGAATAATAAAATCAAACTTATCTTGCTCTGCGATTTCAAAAGGATAATCGATCATCTCGTGATAGCTATCTGCTTGTAGTCCGTAAGCATGCTGACCATCGAGTTTCAAATGGGTAGATTTTAAACCAGATGCCAGAACGACACGCGCTTCTTCTTTATCTGCAAAAAACGCAGCCGGAATAATTAAGCTCACATTGACAGGCGTATGCTCTTGCCCGTCAACTGCCAAGGCAAGCGAGGTGAAATTGCCGTATAAGCGCTGCTGATCAACATAGGCAGTACGTACCGACAGATCATAACAGTACACTTCATAGTGAACTTCTATTGTCTGCCCTGCCTCTACTTGAGGTAACTGCCAAGTATGTTTGTCTATTTTCTGCGCACGATAAGTCTTAAGTGGTGTGTCACTATCTGTTGTTTGACTAGTTGTTTTGCTATCCGTTGCTTGACCATATAACACCTGATAGTGCACAGCGGTGATGTTGCGGGCAAACTCACGCATCAGATAACTGCCCGGTATCCATGCTGGCAGCCAAAGCTGAGGAGAATTGGCCGTTGCCGTAAAGCTCAGCGACACATCGATCAAATGCTCAAAGAAACGATCAAAATTGAATCGATAACTGATATCAGCGATTACGTTGGTATTGTTCACATCATTATTGTTGGTATTGCTATCTATGAATTGATTATTTGCAGTATTGGTAACAGAAGTCATCGTCTTTTTCATCCTTGTTTTTATCATTATGTTAGAAGCCCTCACCCAAAAACGCAACCGCCAAACCACGAATATCCAATAGCTCACTGTAAACTGCTTAAAACAGTGTTTATTTTGATAAAATGTGACATTTATTGAGATTAAATGGCATTTTTTCTTGTTTTTACCTTGAAAGTTATATGTGTCATCTCAATTAAAGATGCTAACTGCTAAAGTTACTTTAATAAACTGATGATAATTGACTCATGACGTGGCTATTTGGCCTGCTAATTGGATTTTTTAGGTTTATTGCAACCGTATTTAATTTTTTACACAGATATATTTAGGATAATTTATGACTACTATCGCAAAAGATACCGCCGTCAAATTCAATTACACACTAAAAGACGACGAAGGCAACATTCTTGACCAATCACCAGAAGGTCAACCACTTGCTTATTTGCATGGCCATAGCAACATCATCCCAGGCCTAGAGCAACAGCTAGAAGGTAAATCTGCTGGCGAACAAGTCAATGCAGTTGTTGAACCTGCTGATGGCTACGGCGAGTATCAAGAGCAAGCAGTACAACACGTACCACGTGACAACTTCCAAGGCGTTGAAGACATCCAACCTGGTATGCAGTTTCAGTCAGAAGCTGGTGGCCAAGTAATGCTAGTTACCGTTACTGCTGTAAACGATGAAGAAGTAACCGTTGATGCAAACCATCCATTGGCTGGTAAGCGTTTGACGTTTGATGTTGAAATCCAAGAAGTACGTGCAGCAACTGAAGACGAGCTAAACCATGGCCATGTACATGGTGCTGGTGGCGTTGAGCACTAATCTCTTCTAGAGAAGATTAAGAAAGGATGAGGCGATAAGTCACCAATGTGACTGTCATTTCATCTAAAAAGGGTCAGTAGCCATCGCTATTGACCCTTTTTTTTATGCTTATTTTTATACCTACAATTTGTAAAAAATACTACTGAGACGATATTGCATCAGATAAGCTTACAGCCAAAAAATCTATCAATTGCAATGGCCTTCCTCCAGACGTAACAAAGCCGCATAACGACAAGCGTTATGCGGCTTTTATCACTAACCATCCATGTCATCGTTATAAGATACCTAATCCCGGGGCATCTTGTAACTATTCGGGCATCCAGCCCTATCATCCCTAACCAGCAAACCACCTATCCTTGATGCGACCTGTAAGATACCAATCCCTAGTACCAATGAACCTTTTCGTTCAGCCGTGCCGTACAGTTATAATCGCAGATTGCCCCATGGTTAGTAAGAGGTATAAACGTCAATCCATGTAAGCATATGCTTACATGGATTTGAATAATACATTTTTGCCATCTACAGCACTATAGCTTATAGCTTTTCTTGAGGACTAAGCAACGCTTTCGGTTCAGCGCTCAGCATGACATAAGCGGCTTCATTGATGAAAGCTTCGTCTTCAGGTAATTCTGGACGTTCACTAGCCTTCATGCGACTGCGCTCTTCAAATTTTGCATCCATTGCCGCTTGATAAGTATTCCAATTGGCATAAGGACGCTCACCAGTTGAGATGAGACGTTTGTTTTCAGCTTCCAACGAACGTTTTTCAATCAGTTGCATTTTGGCGCGGCGACTATTGATATCTAGCTGAATAGGTTTTTTCTCATCTTCCATATCACGAATATCATTTAGCGCTGATAAATAAACAAACTGTGGATTTTGCTCTTGACGGATTTTGGATTGCTGATTGAGTGTCGCTAATGTATCGTTGGTAAACTTGCCTTCAGGCTTATAAGGGGCTGTTTTGATAGTATCCCACGGTAAGGCTTTTTTCTGTGCACGCTCACCAAAGGTAGCATCATCATAGATATTGACCAGTTCAACATCAGGCACCACACCTTTATTCTGCGTACTACCACCAGTAATACGGTAGAATTTACGCTGCGTTAAAGTGGCTGACCCTAGCGCCAAACTATCCAATTGAATTTGGGCAGAGCCTTTACCTGTCGTCGTACTACCGACGACCAGACCACGACCATAATCTTGAATAGCAGCCGCAAATATCTCACTGGCTGATGCAGATGCTAAGTTGGTAATGACCGTCATGTTGCCACTATAAAGTTGCTCGCCACCATCATCGTCACGGTAGACCTGAACATTGCCGCGATTGTCACGAATTTGCACCATCGGCCCACTCTTAATAAAGAAGCCAAGCATTCTAGCGACTTCATCTAATGAGCCACCTGGGTTATTACGTAGATCGACAACCAAACCATCAATATTTTCTTTATTGAGCGCTTTTAGTGCTTTTTCGGTATCGATACTGACGCTACGGTAGTCTTCACCGTTACGGCGGGCTTGATAATTCAGATAAAAACTTGGAATCTCAAGGACACCGATACGTTTTGGTGTTTTATCAATATTAGGACGCTGCACTTCTACGACACGATGAGTAACACCTGATTCTTCTTGTTGAATAATATCACGGACGACCGTGACGTTGCGGGCGCTAGCATCAGGGGTATTAGGCTGACGTACTTTGATGGTCACTGAGGTTCCGCGCTTACCACGAATCAAACTCACAATCTCACGCGTTGACCAGCCAACCACATCGGTCATAGTTTCACCGTCTTTTGCGATACCAACGATCAAATCATTTGGCTTGATTTGTCCAGATTTAGCTGCTGGACCGCCATCTACTAAAGTGACAATGCGAGTATAATCTGGGTTTTTACGATCTGGACGGATAGAAACGCCAATTCCTTCTAGTTGTAAACTAGATTGAATTTGCAGCTCAGTCGCCTGAATCGGTGCATAGTAATTACTGTGTGGATCGTAAGTCAGCATTGCTGTATTCAAGACCGTTTCCATGATCTCATCATCTGTGAGACGCTTGAACTGCTCTTGCTGACGTGACAAACGATTCTGTAGAATCTCGCTTGGCGTCCGCTGATCATTACGTACCAAGTCTTGTCCACGAGTGATGTCTGGATTGCTTAAAAACACTTCTTCTTTAGCTTTTTCGTCTTCTTGGCCCAGCGTAATACTCATCAACTGAAATCTTAGCTGACGTGTCCAGTAGTCACGTTGCTCTTTTTTAGTTTTGAAATGATTGAGCTTTTCACGGTCGAGTACGATGGTGTCTTTGCCAGTCAAGTCGATCTTCGTTTTTAGCATTTTACTTGCCATCGCAAAATACTCATTTGAACGTTTGCGATATCGCTCGAAAACATCTACGCCTGCAGATAGATCACCTCGTTTGAGACGAGCACCGAAGTCATCGGCATATTTTTTCTTAAACTCATCGACATCGGACTGCAAAAACAAAGTATGGTTTGGATCAAGGCTATCAATATACATGGATAGAATCTCGCTACCCGTTTTGCTGTCGAGCGGTTGATTCAGATAATGACTACGATCCAGCAATGCCGCTACTTGGCGAGTGGTGACTTTTTGTTCGGGAGTTTGTACGAAGCTTTCAGTGTTGGTATCGGCGACTGCCGTTCCATAGCTCTGGGTAAGAATAATACCGGCGATGCCCACTGACGCTGCACTGAGTAACCACTGTGCTGGTTGTTTTTTCATCATGTATCCCTAGTTATTTTGCGTTAATAATATTATTTGTTTTATAAAGATCAAAAGTGCTTAAATATCTCGCTGCCTATAAATGTCACTCTTTCTATGCGTTAGCATGTTTATCACTGATAATGCATGTTAGATATTTTTCGATTATAGCGTCCTAATAATAGCCCCTAAAATTCGTCAAAAACTGCCAATACAATGTTCAAATAGTGTTCAAAATCAATCAATATTATCATGAGCATTATGGTTCGACTGTCTCAAACTGTATAAGCAATATTACACGCTACACCTGCACATACCAAACTTTCTATGATATTTGTTGTGCATCGTTATTTGCACATGTTAGTACTGCTTTAATGGCTATCCAAAAATTGATTTGAGTCGATACCTGTGCCACATTATGCTCAGTTAATAATAGCTGTCATAATAAGACAGTTTTGATTCATCACTTGCTACTTTTAGCGCTACCCATCATATAACAATATATAACACCATAAGGATTACGCAATGTACGGCGTCTTAATGATTGATATCGATAGTACCGCACTGACTGCTGAAGATGTTAGTTTACTCAAACAGGCACAAG
Organism: Psychrobacter sp. TPE 89C; assembly: GCF_055522395.1. Lineage (NCBI taxonomy): Bacteria > Pseudomonadati > Pseudomonadota > Gammaproteobacteria > Moraxellales > Moraxellaceae > Psychrobacter > Psychrobacter sp. TPE 89C. The sequence goes on along the minus strand of NZ_JBVFXW010000001.1, from coordinate 71,089 downwards.
TTGGCGGAGTAATTTTATTTGCTCGAAACGTGGCAGATGCTGCGCAAGTGCGAGCCTTGTGCGATGACATACGCTATCACAACCCTGATATATTAATCGGTGTCGACCAAGAAGGCGGTCGCGTCGCGCGTCTGCGCAATGGCTTCACCCCTTTGCCAGCGATGGGCAAGCTTGGTGAATTATTCAACCAAGACCCTAGCCTTGCGCTGAGCCTTGCTTATGATTGTGGCTATCTAATGGCGACAGAAGTATTGGCCGTGGGTATTGACCTCAGTTTTGCACCAGTGCTTGATAGAGACGGCATCAGTCAAGTCATTGGTGATCGCAGCTTTCATAATGAGCCACAAGCGATCACTGCCCTAGCGACACAGTTTATGCGCGGCATGAAAACGGCAGGCATGGCAACCACAGGCAAGCATTTCCCCGGACACGGTGCAGTTGCGCCTGATTCACATGTGGCTGAAGCCATCGATACACGTAGTTTTGATGAGATTATGAATAGCGATATGCAGCCGTTTGCGCAAACGCTCACATCGCTTGATGCGTTAATGCCTGCTCATGTTATCTTTTCGCAAGTCGATGATAAGCCAGCAGGATTTTCTAAAATTTGGCTAAAAGACATCATTCGTAATCAGCTTGATTTTGATGGTGTCTTATTTTCTGATGACCTATGCATGGCAGGTGCCAAAGCAGCGGGCGATGTCAGCGCACGTGTAAAAGCGGCGATTGAGGCAGGGTGTGACATTGCACTGGTTTGTAATGATCGAGTCGCCGCACATGAAGCGGCTCAAGCAGCGCAAGACCTCCCTTATCCCAACCAAAATCGCATCAAAACGATGTGTGGCGACATACCAGTATGGCAAGGGGATCTGGAATCTACTTGCCAGCAGTTTGAGTATTGGCAACAGGCCAAGCAAAATGTGACTCAGGCCTTTTTTAGTCCTCAAGCTGATGGGCAAACACCTAATAGTACCAATGCGCCAAAAGACCCTACTGACTATAAATAGCCCTTTATCATTTATAAATAAAAAAATAAAAAACCGCGTCTTAATCAAGGTGCGGTTTTTTATTATTAGTAGTACTTCAATCGAAATAATATCGATTAATTGGCTGGATCTACTACTGTGCCCTGACTCGCATCATCACTATCAGGCAATACATCATCGTTATCACTGTCTAGTGGGTTCAAGTCTGGGTCAAGCGCATCATTACCAATAATCATTCCATCGTTTGCACCAATAGGCTGATCGTCAACGACAAACTCAATACGGCGGTTATGGAAACGACCCTGTTCGGTTGAGTTATCAGCGATAGGCTCTGATTCGCCCATACCTTTTACCGTCAACTTACTAGCATCAACACCTTTGGAAACCAAGTACTGTTTGACAGACTCAGCACGCTCAAGAGACAACTTGTTATTATATTCGTCCGATGCTTGACCATCTGTGTGACCGACAATCATCAGTTTTATATCCGGTGCTTCGCTAATAATTTTTGCAGCACGGTCAAGCAACTCTTTATTAACTTCAGGAAGTGTCGCATCATCTACAGTAAAATTGATAACCTGAATACTTAGCGCACGAGCCACATCACTTGGATCGGGATTGTCACCAAGATTTTTCATAGCATTGTTTGCAGCGAATAGACTACTCTCTATCTCATTTTTTAAGTCTAACGGTCTTTCCGCTTGTACCTTCATGGCTGGAGCAGCGGCTTTTAAATCAGCGATTAGCTGGTCCAGTGCTAGTACATCAGACGTATTAACGGTGATAGTATCGCCTTCGATCAGCATACTCGCATTTGGTACATTTTTGAGAATAGGCAAAATGGTCGTCAGCTGAGCTGTGGCTGGCATATCTATCGCAAATTTATCATCGACATCAGCGCGGCATTTATTGGCTTCATCACCAAATGCAGCCGTGAGTGCATTCATCATGTTGGTCTGCAACGTTTCATCACCCACACGCATACGGCAAGCATATAATTCACTGTTTTCATCGGTGGCAATACGTAATGAAGCAAGTTCTACATTATTGACACCCGCGACTTGCTGCGCCATCGCTGGTGTAGCAACAGGCTCAGGATTTTCTTGGCAACCACGTAGTAAGGCCCAAGCCAATGCACCCAAAATAATCAAGCCAATAATTGGTAGTAGCGCTTTCAAAAAGCTGTCTTTTGGCTCGTCTTCACGTGGCAATGGTTCTGTAGTAGCTGTATTAGAAACAGGCACTTCAACCACAGGCTCAGCGGCCAAGGTACTGACTGGTAAGACAGCGCTTGCCCATGTAGGAATGTGGTGCTGATAGCTGTCTAGATTATCATGCAAAAACTGTGGTACAGGCGTTGTACCTGCCAAGCTTTTTATTTCATGAAAAGCAAGTGGCGCGGCCATAGCAATGAGTCCGCGAGAGGCTATCGCATCGACATTGTGCTTGCCTGCCAGCTCACGAGCGATTTGGTCACGTTGCGAGCTGTCTGTCCATACACGATCATAGAACTCTTGATCATCACGAGTAATACTCTCATTGGCAAAACGGTCATAGGTAGCATTATCCGCTAGGCGGGCAGCAAAAATAGCGTAGAACTGCTCAAGTAGATTTTTTTTAGCTGGGCTACGATCATCCTCCAATACTGCTGGACTTACTGTTCGGGTCAAATGACTGGTAATATCCATAATATAACTCCCTATTTATTAATACCTGATTATAGGCTTAAAATACTTAAAAATATTGTTAGATAAGATTTTGATGACAGATAAAAGCTATAACGGTCGGTGTCATTATTGCTGTATTCAGTTTTTCATTATTATAAAAGTATTAAATCAGCTTTAACAATCAACACGTTGTTGTGCGAATGATACGTTAGGTAATGTCGCCACTGTCACATATAAACCTATCACACACAATATCCTATATCACATAGCACCTTAGATAAAAAAATGGTGGTACGAGAAACTCATACCACCACCCCATACTGCTTATCTATCTGAATTGTTAATCCTAAAGTAAAAACAATCAAACAACTCTTATCAAACCCGTTAGTTTCTGACTTGGGCAGGCTCAGCTATAAAAGAGGTACCCGCCAAATCATCTAATTCTGATTCGGAAATAGGGCCTGATGGGCGGTTATTCGTCGGTGCATTGTTGGGAATATTGCGAGTATTATTAACAGGCTCATTCATAGTATTATTGTTCATGCCATTATTAGGGGCTGGTGCCATACGATCGCCTGTGTTGTCATCTGCTGCTTGGAACTCTCCAGACCCGCCGTTGCTATCACCGTTACCATACTGATTATTTAAAGCAGCCTCATCGTTTGCAAACTGACCGCCCATCTCATTCATTCCTGACATACCGTTCACGTTATCATTATTGCCATTATTGCCATTATTACCATTGTCAGGTAATGGCAGTGGCTCTTTGCTATCTACTATCATCGCTGGCGCCAACGTGCGGATATCCGTGACCAGTCGTTGTAATAAAGTACTATCTGGCGCTGCTAACGTGAGGCGATCATTCTGCAATTCTAGACGTGCAAATGGCACCGCTCTAAGCATGTTTAAAATATTAGGCAGCATCTCTGTCGGTAGATTTGCCATACTATTGGCGACGCCTGCCCGCACTGTCAACTCACAAGTGCTTGATTGCTGACCAAAACTGGTATTAAACGCTTGTTGCAACGCACTCTGTAGCGCTTCATCACCCACGACAGCGCTACAGCTAGTGAGCCCCCCGCTGTTATCCATTCCCACGATGAGCTCGACCGGTGTCAACACTTCTACAGGTGGCGTAGGTGCAACGACGGCAGGTACTGTCTCAATTGGCTCCACAGGTGGTACGTTGTTTGGCTTGATTAGTAGAGCCCAAGCAGCCAGTGCCATAGCAGCAATCGCGAGGACTAATAAAAACACCTTTACCAATAAATCATTGCGTTGATTACGGGTGCGTAATTTTGCTCGCTTGATGCTACTGTTTTCTGCCAGATGATGTGCTGATGGGTTGACATGAATGGTATCCAAGTTGGGACTCAGGTCATCGCTTTCTTTTTCTGTCTCAGCGCTATCTATATCAGCTGCTGCCATTGCACTGATTGCGCTTGTCTCTACATTGGGCTTATCAAGTTTACCTAAAACGTTATCAGTCTCTAATACAGGACTTATTTCCGCTATGGTTTTTGAACCTGACTCATTGTTCAGACTTGAATTGGCGGCAATAATAGGTGCTGACCATATCGGTAAGTACTGACGTAGCGCCGCCTGCTCACCCTGCAAAAATGCTGGCAAAAACTGTCCATTGGCCAATATTTTTAGCTCACGATAAGCGAGTGGTGATGAATTGATAAGTAACTCTGCTGTCATTGATTCATCAATATGATGCGTAGCGGCAAGCTCTTGGATGATAGTCTGCTGCATTTCATTATCTTGCCATAACTGCTTAAACAATGTCGTCTCTGTGCCATTGTTGGTCGCCAGCAATTGATCGGTGCGAAGTAGTTGCGAGTAAACCTGAGGCAATGCTAGGCGTGCGGCTAAAATGGCATAAAACTGCTCAAGTAGACTGACATGCGCCACGCTATCTTTGCTATCACTCTGACCTAATACAGCTGGGGTAACGGTTTTTTCTAACTGGTCGATAATACTCATAGATTATTGCCTCTTTCGGCCTTCGCTTTATACGTGTAAAAAGAATTGAGTGTTGGTTTTAATTTTAATTTTGTCTACTAATGACGTATTCTTAGCATATTTCTATCATTGATGAGACTGCTGCCATCAGCTCTACTTACTATCAATCATCATTACTATTAGCACTAGTTACTGTCATTATACGAAGCATTACTTATTCTGCCTGATACATTGTTATATTATTCACTATAACAGCCTGAAAATGCATTGTTTTGTCACACAATAAGTTTTCGTATCATCATAACTACTGTTAGTATGACTTCATTATTAATATTCGACATTTAATCATTAATTATTGGTCATATGTAGGTTTTTACTCAGCCGTAACGCTTAGGCTTTGAACACTGCCAGCATTTATAATACTGCCATTTATAATAATATTGTCACATATCAGGCGCGGCCTAAGGATTTTCCTTTGTTCAATCATACGACCCTTATCATTATAATCACCGTTATTATTAGCTTATTAGCGTGGCAAAATAAAGCGTTATTCAATCGACTTATTTTTTATCCACCAGCGGTAAATAATGGTCAATGGGATCGTTTTGTGACGCATGGTTTTATTCATGCCGATAGTATGCACCTGCTCTTCAACATGTTTACCTTGTACTTTTTTGGTCGCGCGATTGAAGGATTATATCAGTCATTCTTATTCGGTTATGGTTTTGTGGTGTTCTACGTACTGGCCATTATCATTGCGATGATTCCAAGCTACCTTAAGAATAAAAAAAATGCCAGTTACTTAAGCCTTGGTGCTTCGGGCGGTGTATCAGCGGTATTATTCGCCTTTATTTTGCTAGCACCGTGGGAAAAAATCTATCTGTTTGCAGTCATTCCTATCCCTGCAATCTTATTTGCAGTCGCTTATGTCGCTTATAGTATATATGCAGACAAACGTGGCGGCTCCAATATCAATCACATGGCACATATGTGGGGTGGCGCCTTCGGGGTCATAGCGACGATTGTGCTAGAGCCACGGGTGTTATCACACTTTATCAATGCGTTATTGTCTCCTAGCTTCTAAATAGATAGCTCTTGGATTAGAGATAATAAAACAGCAATGGTACAGGGCTACTCTCAACGACCATAACTTATAACGATAGTAGCTTCTAACAACAGTAGCTTTTAACAACAGTAGCTTTTAACAACAGTAGCTTTTAACAACAGTAGCTCTTAACGATAGTAGCTTTCTGAAATCATTACAGAGAGTCGTTATCCTAGCCTTGTCAGTTTCGTATTCTTCGACTTTATATATATTAAGATTTGATAGTTCATTATGATTATAGATGTTATCGGTGATATTCACGGCTATGCAGACAAATTGGTTGGCCTACTGCTACAGTTAGGGTATGTTCACAATGGTGAGTGCTTTATACCGCCAGCAGGCCATCGAGCGTTATTTATCGGTGATTTAATCGACCGTGGCTCACAGCAAGTGGCGACATTAAAGATTGTCTTTGCGATGCTAGATGCTGATGTAGCTGATGCGGTGATGGGTAACCATGAATACAATGCGCTGGCTTTTGCTACACCTAATCCTGATCGTCCTACCCAATATCTGCGCTCGCACAATGATGTGCATACACGCCAACATGAAGCATTTTTAGCCGAACTACCATTTGGCTCAGAGAGCCATCAATATTGGCTACAGCGGTTATCTGAAATTCCATTATGGATTGAAACTGACTATGCTTGCTTTGTGCATGCCTGCTGGGATGTCGATAGTATGGCGGTGCTAAAACCTTTATTAACGGATAATAACTGTCTAACGCCACAAAGCTTAATCGCCACTGCCAAAGAAGATACCACACAGTTCGACGCATTAGAGCGCGTATTAAAAGGTGTAGAAACCCCATTGCCTGACGGTCTGGTCATGGTCGATAAAGAAGGCACTGAACGTACGCGAGTGCGGGTACGTTGGTGGCTTGATGAATTAGAGTCGCGCACACTGCATGAGATTTCACGTGCGCCTTCATCAGCAATGGCTCAAATACCAAAAGATGCCATGGCCGAAAACATCGACTTTGCATTAAAGACGCACAAACCTGTATTTGTCGGTCACTATTGGCTAACGGGCATGCCCGAACCACTGAGCAAGCAAGTCGCTTGTACCGATTATTCAGCAGCAATAGACAGTGGCTACCTTACTTGCTATCAGCTCGATACCGAGCAGCCGTTACCATTACAAGCCAGTAACTTCATACAATATCGCCATGATGAAAATATCCATATAAACCCGTAATATTAGCGATATTGACGCATCTATCGTATTAAACCGTAAACTTGGCTTTACGAAGGCGGCTAAATTTTTGTATGATGGTCTTTTTGAGGATATCAACGCATGAGCACCACATCGGCAACTGTTACTACTGTTGAGCAAAACGGACCTATCACCTCTCCTGCTGGTCAACCTAAAGTTGGCATCATCATGGGCTCACAGTCTGATTGGGCGACCATGAGCGCCGCTGCACAATTACTAGCAGATTTCGATATCGCTTTTGAATGCGAAGTGGTCTCAGCACATCGTACGCCTGATAGATTATTTGATTATGCCAAAAATGCGAAAGGCAACGGACTACAAATTATCATCGCTGGTGCAGGCGGCGCGGCGCATCTGCCTGGTATGTGTGCCAGCCAAACACCACTCCCTGTCTTTGGTGTTCCTGTAAAGTCATCTATGCTTAGCGGTTGGGATAGCCTACTGTCTATCGTGCAAATGCCTAAAGGTGTCGCTGTTGGGACATTAGCAATTGGCTCAGCAGGTGCTTACAATGCTGCCCTGCTTGCGATTCAAGTCTTGGCCTTGCATGATGACACGATTGCTACTAAGCTAGATCAGATGCGACAGTCTCAAACTGAAACCATTCTTGCTAGTCCAACGCCAGGTATTATCAACGCCTAAGTAAGTATAGAATGGCTTTTATAGCAGAGTCTTTAAGAGTGGTAGCCCAAAAATAAAAGCTATCACACTGTGTTTTTTAAACAAGTCCAATTAGATATAAGGTGCATACAGTGCACCTTTTCCTATTTTCACCCATTGATTTTTAGATTTTAATATACAAAAACCTTATTCACTTTTATTCAAAGAGCCTGCCATGACTACAGCAAACGCTTATCCTGTTACCCAAACCATTCGTACCATCGGTATTTTAGGCGGTGGTCAGCTTGGTATGATGCTTGCCGAAGCAGCCATGCCCCTAGGCTACCAATGTGTATTTTTAGAAGACAGTGTTGACTGCCCTGCCAGCCTATACGGTCGCGTGTTTCATAGCGAGCAATTAGAAGCATTTATCGAAGCCGCTGATGTTTTTACATTAGAATTTGAAAACACGCCGACGGCGACTGTCGAACAGCTTACTGCCTTATCAAAATCTGGTAGCAAGCAAGGCATGTTCCCACCATTGATTGCGCTAGATATCGCTCAAGATCGCTTAAAAGAAAAGCAGATGTTTAACTCGCTTGATATTGCCACCGTACCCTTTATGGCTGTCAATTCTGAAGCTGAACTAAGACAAGCTTGTGATGAATTAGGATTGCCTATTGTTCTAAAAACCAGCCGCGGTGGTTATGATGGTAAAGGTCAATTCGTCATCAAACAAGACAGCGATATTAAAGCCGCTTGGCAAGATCTCAAAGACGCAGTCACTGGAAAAGGCTCACTCACACCGACGCCAGCACCATTAATTGCCGAAGGCTTTATTAACTTTAGCCGTGAAGTGTCTATGATTGCGGCACGTGCACAAAACGGTCAGGTTCGTTGCTATGACTTGGTCGAAAACCATCATCACCATGGTATTTTAGCCAAAACCCAAGCCCCTGCCGTTGGAACTAGCCATTTGCTCAAGCAAGCAACCGATGCTATTACCACCGTCATGAACCATTTAGACTATGTTGGTGTCATGGCGCTTGAGTTATTTGTGACCAAAGACGAACGCGGTAATGACGCATTGCTTGCTAACGAAATTGCGCCACGCGTACACAACTCTGGGCACTGGAGTATTGAAGGTGCTATTACCAGTCAGTTTGAAAACCATATTCGCGCAGTCGTCAATCTACCACTAGGTGATACGGATAATGTACACCCAGCGATTATGCTCAATATCTTGGGACAATATCCTGATATCAGCGCCGTGCTAAATATCGATGGTGCGCACTATCATAGCTACCACAAAGAAGAACGTGACGATCGTAAGATTGCGCATATTACTCTGATGCCGAACGATGTGGCCGATTTAGAGCCTGCATTAGCCAAGCTCGTCGCGACGCTACCCAATAAAATGGGACTTGAGAACAAACCTTCTGCGATTGATAGCCAGCCAAAAGTGGAAGATAGTCTAACCAAGACTGACTCTAACAATACTGTAGAAAGTAAAGTATTGGCTATTGAAGACGGCCCGTCAGATAAAGCTATCAACGCTAAGTCGAAAACAGAAAAGGCTAAGAAATAATGCAGATTTGGGTGGATGCGGATTCAGTACCATTGATAGCCAAAGACTTGATTATCAAAACGGCTGAACGCACACAAACCATGGCGATATTCGTCGCCAATCAGTCGATTAAACTGCGCAAGTCACCACTGCTCACTATGACAGTGGTGCCGTCAGGGTTTGATAAGGCCGATGATTATATCGTTGAGCAAATACAGCCAGGCGATCTGGCCATTACTAGCGACATACCGTTAGCCAATGATATTTTGGACAAAGGTGGCATGGTTTTGACCACTCGCGGTGTGATCTACGATAAAAATAATATCAAGCAAAAGCTCAATATGCGTGATTTTATGGATACCATGCGTGGCACTGGCGTCTTGGAGCTACAAGAGATGAGCGGACAGAAGCCTTACGGTGACCGCGATAAAAAAGCGTTTGCTGATGGATTAAATAAACTGGTGCGCTAATTTCTAACATTCGCCAGACATTCTTCATCTGGTTTTTTACCATGCTAACGTCCGTTACTAGCGATACTTATTTTATCTCTCTCCTTGCAAACCCTATACACTATATAACCAAACTCTATGCAAACGGCACGCTTCATAACGAAGCGTACCGCCTATCCTTGTTACGCTATGTTCAGTTTTTAAATAAAGATAACGTAAATAAAAATAGGAATGACGATGAAAATTTTAGTAATTGGCGCAAGTGGTCGAGTAGGTACTGATTTGGTTAAGCAGTTATTGGCTGACGACCATCAAGTGATTGGTACTACCCGTCAGGAAGAAAAGCTATTTAAAGATGACAATTATAGCCAGTTAGATTTAGATATTACGGCTGAAAAAGACTCAATTCAAAAGCAAATAGATGAAGATATTGATGCTGTTTATTTTGTTGCAGGCTCAGGTGGCAAAGACGTCTTAGAAGTAGACTTACATGGTGCAGTTAAGACCGTTCAAGCGACACAAGACAAAGGCATCAAACGCTATATTATGCTCAGTACGGTATTCTCATTAGATACCAGTAAATGGGATAAAATTGCCGATTTAAAAGAATACTATATCTGTAAACATTATGCTGACCAATGGTTAATCAACAACAGCACTTTGGACTACACCATCGTACAGGCAGGCGCGTTAAAAGAGCGTGAAGCCACTGGCAAAATTACCGTCAATAATGACAGCTCAGGCGAAAATTCGATTGAAGATGTCGCCACTACTTTGGCCGCTGTATTAAAGGCAGACAATACTATCAAGACCGTCTTTAGCATGCAAAATGGTAAGACAGCCATTGATGAAGCTATCGCAAAGTTATAATCATTGAAGCAGAAAAGCGAGTAAGCCGAAAGGTTTACTCGCTTTTTTATGGCTGTCGTTTGAGAATAAGTCATTAAAAGAGTAATAATAGCTACTTTCTGTAGAAAAACTATGCCAAACCGCTTGGAAACGGAATCACTTCTTCTAGACTGCTAGCTCCTGTGATGACCATTATCAGTCTGTCTATACCAAATGCGATACCACTACAAGGTACCAAATCATCAGACGCCGCTAGTAGATGCTCATCGATTGGCATTTGTGGCAGGTTATGACGCTGACGCAATTGGTTATCTTGCTCAAAACGCTCTTTTAACGCTTGCCCATCTGCCAACTCATCATAAGCATTGGCAATCTCGATACCATTAATATATAGCTCAAAACGTTTGGCAATTTTATTACCGTCTTTGTCCAAAGCTGTTTTGGCCAATGCGGCGGTCGCTGGTGGATATTCTATAATTAATGTTGGTAGATCATGGCCTAAATTTGGCTCAACCGCATGACTAAATAACAAATCTAGCCAGCTTTGGCGACGGTCTTCTTCCGTATTTACTTCACTGCTCAACTCACTATTAAAGTCAAAACCTGTTAAGCCTTTATCTTCTGCTACTGCCTGTAGTGTGGCGAGGCTAGCAGTTAACGGATGAATACCAACAAAATCCATAAAGGCATCAACATAACGGTAATGGCTCATTACGACTGCATTGCCATAAAGCGCTTCTAATAGCTCACCCAGTTCAGTCGCCATATCATCCAAGCTATAATCTGGCTGATACCATTCGAGCATCGTAAATTCGATATTGTGCCGTACCCCTATTTCATTGTCTCGAAAAACAGGACAAATCTGATAAATAGGTACTTGCCAACTGGCCAATAAACGCTTCATCGCGAATTCAGGTGACGTATGCAAATAATAGGTTTGGGGTTTGTCTTTATAAGTGACCTGCGCAGCGACTGACTGCAAAAAAGTATCGGTATTACCCGCTTGCGACAGTAGCGGTGTCTGCACCTCTAATACTTGTCGCTTGGCAAAAAACTGACGGATATTACTCAGAAACTGCGCACGCTGCTGCGCCATCGCCAATGTCATGGTCGGTGCATAGCTAGGCGTAGAGCTAATAGATTTAGAAGTAATAGGCTGCGAAGAAATGTTATTTGCTTGAGTCATTTGTGATCTACTACGATTGGTAATTGGGTGTTTGAATTTTTTAAAACTGCCACTCACGACGTAGATGATAATCGCGTCTCAAACCATCAAAGTCAGCACCATTAACCTGCCCCTCAACTTCTTTGCTTCTCAATGAGGCATCATCTTGCTGAATATCATAGAACTTTATCAGCCTGTCTGGATGTGCTTTCAATTCAGACCATAGAAATAAGTTAAGCGGTAATAGCGCATGCATCGTTTGGGTAGGTATAACAGCCAGTTTCTCACATAGCGCATCATAAATGATTTGCGTACCACGCAGCTTACCTTCTACCGTGTAGCCAGCGATATGCGGAGTCGCAATAGCAAGCTTGGATAATAATTGCTCAGCAATCTGAGGCTCGTGCTCAAACACATCAAGCAACACTTGTCGCCCCGTACGCTCAATATCTGCTACCAGCGCATCTGCCTCAATCACAGGCCCACGCGCGCTATTAATCAGTATTGTATCAGCAGGCATCATGGCCAATGTATCTGCATCAATGAGATGACGCGTTGGATAATTGCTGCCTCTAGGATTCTCCTCATTCTTCTTATCGGTCAAAGGCACATGCAGACTGACCACATCGCTTTGGCTCAGCACCTGCTCTAAACTAGCGTTATTTATCTTGGATTTGGGTAATAACGGATCATAACCTAATACTTGCCAGCCTAAATCATTGGCATACTGCACAAGCGTACTACCAATATTGCCCAGACCGATGATGCCCAGAGTGATTGATTGCTGCCAATACTGCGGACGCAACGTTAATGCTGCCGTCAATACATACTGCGCGACCGAATGCTTACTACAGCCAGCAGCATTGGCAAAAGTAATGTGGCGCTGCCTTAAATAATCTTGATCGACATGATCCGTACCGATGGTTGCAGAACCCACAAACTGAACACTGTCGTTATTCGCCAACAATGCCTCATTCACTTTCGTCACAGAACGTATCAACAGAATATCAGGTTGCAGTTCTGCAAGTAATGACGCACTAATATCACGCCCAGCAACAGTGATGATATCTACGGCCTGTTCCGATGCTTGGCCAAGTGTAGAGGCGTTAAAAAACTTGTCCAAACTGGCGATATTGCTATCAGCCAAAATAGTAATATGATTAATAGTATTCACCCTACCCTTCATCGTTTTTATAACATAGTCAAATAATAGTGGTTCTAGTAGTAGAATCGCTGTTATTTATTGCGACTCATTCACTGGTGGCAATGCGTCGTCATCAGACAGTTCTATCTCTTGTGGCGAAAATATCTCATTTTTATGCTGCGATATCCATTCACGCCAAACGGCAAGTCCTATGGCCAATACCACAGGCCCAATAAACAGACCAACAAAACCAAAAGCAGTCAAACCACCTAGCACACCGATAAAAATAATAATAAAAGGAATTTTGGTCGCACCACTAATCACAATAGGACGGATTAAGTTATCAACCCAGCTGATCACCAATACACCCCATAGTGCCAAGCCAATACCTTCTGTCGTATGACCTTGACTCATTAACCAAATAGAGACAGCGCCCCAAGCGAATGGGGTACCAAACGGAATCAATGCGATAATAAAGGTTATAATAGTCAATAAAATCGGACTTGGCGCACTGGCGAAGTAATAACCGACACCTGCAAGCAGTGCCTGTGCCAAGGCCGTTAAACCAATACCATAAACCACTGCACGCGTGGTCGTGCCCACAGAGTCAATATAACCATCAATACGATTGCCAATTATATTACGCAGTGCTTGACGGATCTGGCGAACCAAGCTGGTACCATCACGATAAAAGAAAAACAACGTCATCAGGGCCATACCCAACTTGGCAAGACCACTAAACACCACATCAAAGGCGACTTTGCCATAATATAAATGTGACTGTACCCAAAGGCGAAACGTCTCTAATGTCCCTTCAGGGTTTTTATTGATTCTCCACAGTACATCTTTGACTTGCTGACCGACGATAGGTAAATCTTTAACAGAGTCAGGCACATCTAAATAGCCGACCTTTATACGATAGATCAAATTACTGATTAAACTGAGCGCCTCTTGCTGTAGGATAAACACACCAATGACAAGTGGCACGCCTATCATTAACGAGATACTCATCGTCATGATGGCAGCGCTGACATTAGGGCTTAGCTTTACTTTTTCATAAAAAAAGTTATAAACAGGAAAAGTCACATACGCTAAAATCGCTGCCCACAGTGCTGGCACGATAAAAAACTGTATCACCTGAAAACACAGTACAAACAGCACGACCAATAAGGTAATGGCCAGTAAACGCTGAATAATAAACTCTTTTGTCCAATTTTCAATCATAGCGTATAAACCAAGTACACACAGCAAAGACCTATTATGACTCTGCTGACGAGTTTATAAATGTGAGATGAACCGCAATTTACAGACCGTGTCCATAAACTGCATCCATTAGCGAGGGTTGTCAATCACCAACATAAACATATGGGTAAAAATCTAATTTGAGAGCGTTAGATCATAGGATACCGTAACATAGATATTGGCTATAATTTTGACTAAAGTGAGATAAAAACAAAGCGATTATCACCGCTTATTATGCAACAAAATACGATGACTATTATAACGCTATGTTGTAATCTTTACTTACAACTTTCTATGCGTAAGCTTACTAGATGATGACACGAATAGATAGAAGCCAATACATGGGTTTAGTATGTAAAAACAATACATTAATAACTGATTCTACATTCACACTTTAAAGCAATACCTTGAAAGGTAATTCACTGGCGCGTTCTATTTGTCGCGACAATTGATGTTATACTAAAGTCATTATTTTAAGCTTTTCAATATAGTTAAGTTTGTTTGGCCTTATTTATTTTGACCGTTATACAGACACAGTATTTTTCAAACTATATGCCACAACCCTCTTTTATCGCCCTTCTATAGACTATCATAAGATCTAACCTTTAGAGCGGCGTCATAATTTTGGATATTATGCGTAAGCGTTCGTCAGCACTGTATTTTGCCAACGTCATATAAAAGCCTACACGTAATTTAAGCTCATCATATAGGTTCAATATTAGAACTCGATATGAAAAAGTGCTATTTTTAGTTAATTTCGGACTTACTTTGATTTTATTTTAAATCAATACTGACCCATCAAATTTTAAATAATATATCGATAGGAACAATAAAAATGTCAAAAGACACTGATAATCCCAATATAACGCCCTCAACCGAGGCCAATAAGACTAAGAAAACACAAGACACCGTTACTTTTGCTTTGGCCCAATCACATTTTTTGGTTGGCGACATCACTGCCAATGCCGAAAAAATGCGTACATTAGCATTAGAAGCACGCGAGCAAGGTGCGGATGTCATTATCTTCCCAGAGCTAGCACTACTTGGCTATCCTCCACAAGATTTATTACTACGCCCAAGCTTATCGGGTCGTGTCAAAAGCGCCTTATCCAGCTTAAGTGATATAAACGATATCGTAATGATTGTTGGCTATCCACATGTCGATCATCATGGCACGTTTAACTCTGCTGCTATCCTACATAACGGCCATCAGAAAGGCTTTTATCATAAGCAAATTTTGCCAAACTATGGCGTTTTTGATGAGCGTCGTTACTTTGATAAAGGTCGCAATCAAGTCTTGTTTGATTATAAAGGCATTACTATTGGCCTGCTCATTTGTGAAGACTTATGGGAAAAAGGCCCGATTGCTGAGCTTAAAAAACAAGGAGCCGATCTGGTCGTTAGCTTAAATGCTTCACCTTTCGAAATCGAAAAACAAGAAAACCGTAAAACCATGCTTGCCAAACGCAGCCGTGAAAACAACTTACCTATCGTTTATGTCAATGCCGTTGGTGGTCAAGACGATTTAGTATTTGACGGTGGTTCTATGGCCGTACAAGCTGATGGTAGTGTTGCACACGAAGCACCGCGCTTTATGAATCAGTTACTGCTAGCTACTTTAGACGTCAAGACTGCTAAGTTTGATAGCCAAGTCAAAGCACCTTTGACCTTGAGCCGTGAGTCTGAAATGTACCAAGCATTGGTCGTCGGCTTACGTGACTATGTGAACCACTCAGGATTTTCTGGCATTATCGTTGGTCTATCAGGTGGTATTGATTCGGCATTGACGCTATGTATCGCCGTTGACGCTTTGGGCGCTGACAAGGTATATGCAGTAATGATGCCTTACGAGTATACATCGCAAATCAGCTTAGAAGATGCACAAGCACAGGCACGTCGTTTAAATGTGTCTTATACCGTTTGTCCTATCTTTGATGCTGTCGAAGGTATCCGTCATACCCTAGCGCCTCTATTTAACAAGTCACCTGCAGATACTACCGAAGAAAACATTCAAGCACGTGCGCGTGGTGTGGTTCTGATGGCATTGTCTAATAAATTTGGTCACTTAGTCATCACCACTGGTAACAAGTCTGAGTTGGCAGTTGGCTACTCGACGTTATACGGTGATATGGCAGGCGGCTTCGATGTACTAAAAGATGTTTACAAGTCACAGGTTTATAAACTGGCCAGTTATCGCAATCGTTTAGAAGATACCCCAGTCATTCCTGAGCGTGTTATTACTCGTCCACCATCTGCCGAGTTGCGTCCAGATCAAAAAGATCAAGATAGCTTGCCTGACTACGATATTTTAGATGGCATTCTTATGTCATATATCGATGAAGACATGGGCTATCAAGATATTATCGATAAAGGTTTTGATGCTGAGATGGTCGCAAAAGTCATTCAAATGGTAGACAATAGCGAGTACAAGCGTCTGCAATCACCGATTGGCACTAAAATTAGCCACAAAGCTTTTGGACGCGAACGCCGTTATCCTCTAGTAAATAAATGGTCAATCAAAGGTTAAATAACATAAGGTTAATCAACATTCAGCGTCTCTATTTACCTGACTTCTATTACCTAGAGGTTTAGGCGGCGCTGACAGCCCCATGTTTGCCAAAGACTAAATTACTTTATGACTAGCTGGGTGCTTGCCCAGCTTTTTTAGGTTCTATAAACCGAGTTTCTCTCAATAACACCTACCTTTTAACCCTAACCGCTTATTTTTTACATTCAACCAATTACCTTTCTTGTTAATCCTTATCCTTTTTACCGAGTATCTCATGAGTTTGCTAACTGCTAGTGTCTTTCTTATTTTACTACTGGCTCTCAGTGCCTTTGTCTCTGCTGCCGAGATTGCTATCGCAGCGGGTCGCAAAATTAAGCTACAAATCATGGCAAAAGAAGGGGATGTTCGCGCATTTGACGTCCTTAAAATGCAGGAGAACCCTGGTAGCTTTATTACTGTTGTACAAGTCGTTTTGAACGCTGTCGCGATTTCAGCTGGTGCAGTAGGTGAGTCAGCCATCAGCCCTTACTTGCGGGTTTTGGTGAACAATGAAGCAGTATCATCCGTTATATCCTTTGTACTGATTACTAGTTTATTTTCTCTGCTCGCCGACTTAATGCCCAGACGATTGGCAATGTCAAACACAGAGAATATCGCCGTGCGACTCGTACGACCAATGATGCTTTTGATTTTTGTTTTGAAACCAGTAATTTGGATATTTGATGGTGCAGCCAATGTGCTCTTTGAAGTACTAGGTATCTCCACCACACGCCAAGACGATATGACGCCAGAAGATATTTATGCCGTGATGGATGCTGGTGCTGAAGCTGGGGTACTCAAAAAGCAGGAACACCATCTGATAGAAAACATCTTTGATATGCAAGAACGCACGGTAACTTCAGTGATGAACCCGCGCGAAAACATCGTTTATTTTGATACCAAGACAAGTACTGAAAAAGTGGTCGAAGTGATGATCGATCAACCGCACAACAAATTCTTGGTTTGTCATGACGATGATTTAGAACACATTGTGGGCTATGTAGAATCACGCAGCTTTCTCGCGTTAGTGCTTAACCGACAAGAAGTCAGCTTAACGAGCAAAGAGCTATTAATGCCTGCCCTCTTTGTGCCCGATACTTTGTCTTTATTTGAAGTGTTGGAGATGTTCAAATCTACTGGCGCTGACTTTGCCGTTATCGTCAATGAGTATGGACTAGTCGTGGGTGTTATCACGCTCAAAGATGTGATGAGTATCGTCATGGGTGAGCTTGTGACGCTAGAGGAGCAGCCCATTGTGCAACGGACAGATAACTCGTGGTTAATCGATGGAATGACGCCTATTGAGGACGTGGTTCGTGCTTTAGATATTGTTAATCTGCCCCGCAGTCAAAACTATGAGACACTCAGTGGTTTTATGATGTATATGTTACGCAAAATTCCAAAGAAAACAGACACGGTCGAGTATGCCAATTATCGATTTGAGATTATCGCGACTGACAATCTCAAAATAACTCAAATGCTGGTGACCAAAATCGATGAGATTGTTTAACAAATAGCACCTGATAAATAGCACCTAATGAATCTAGGATAATGTCATCAATCAAAACATTCTTATTTTCGTCCTGATGATCTCATTGATGACATACCCTACCAATTACCTAGCATTAGCAAATTAAGATTAAGCTCGTGCACCAAATATGCCAGTGCCGACACGCACCATCGTCGAGCCATTGGCTATGGCTTCCGTCATATCGCCACTCATACCCATACTCAGTGTATCCCAACCATTCAGCTCTGGATATTTTTCTTTAACCTCTTCAAATAGTTGCTTAGTACGAGCAAATGCACCAGTATCTGATTTGGCAGGAATGATCATTAGACCACGTAGCTGTAGTCTGTCATATGCTTTAATAGTGGTTACCAATTCCAGTAGCTGATCTGGCAGGCAACCTGATTTACTTTCTTCATTGTCGATATTTAATTGAATTAGTACGTTCAATGGTGGCAATTCAGTTGGACGTTGATCATTTAAACGTTTGGCAATAATGTCACGCTCAACCGTTTGCACCCAATCAAAACTCTCAGCAATATCGCGGGTCTTGTTACGTTGGATACTGCCAATATAGTGCCAAACAATTCCCTTACCTTCGGGTTGCGACTTTAAAGTATTAATTTTTTTGAGAGCTTCTTGTAGATAATTTTCACCAAAATGACGCTGCCCATTCTGAGCCAAAGCAGAAATCATATCGGCTGGCTTGGTTTTGGACACAGCTAATAAAACAACACTATCAGCTTGTCTTCCAGCACGATCACTTGTCTGATGTATTTGTTTACTGACTTGCTGCCAGTTATCAATAAGGCTTGAATTATCCATATTATTCTCAGTTTTATTCATGTATCACTCGCAAAGGTAATTTGATCCGTTTTTAAATCCGTAATTTTTAATTATTGTACCGATATCTATTATTGGTCATAGTCGCATTTTTTATAGCCATAATTCCATATCTAGCCCAAATCCATATAAATCCGCTGCATCCTCATCCTCGCTAACCATACTAATGTATAACTTACACTCGGTTCCCTTGTATCGAAATTATTTGAATTCAGCTATAGATGAACTCGAAATCTATAAACTACAGGGTTGAATGGCTAATTTACATTTTATTAGCGTAGTAGATGGTTAAATGTCAGCAGTCTTGTTATTATATTGTTACATGGTTTAACATATGCTACTGAATGTAATAGTAATGGTAAAAGTACTAAATTATATTTTATTCGTATAGTGAACCTAAGATAGGTCTTTTGTCGATTCTCAACCATGCCTCTTTATGCTCGTTTGTTCTACCCTTATTGATTGATAGGAATACCTGATTATGGCTGAAAAAAACAACTTAAGCATTGAAGATTTGCTGCGCTTTACCGTTAAGCATAAAGCATCGGATTTACATATTTCAGCCGGTATGCCTGCCATGATTCGTGTCGATGGTGAAATGACACGTATTAATATGCCAGATATGACTCACCAAGTCGTACATCAGCTCATCTATGACATTATGAATGATAAGCAACGTGCAGACTTTGAGGAGTTCTTTGAAACGGATTTCTCTTTTGAAATTCCTAATCTAGCACGCTTTCGGGTAAATGCCTTTAACCAAAATCGCGGTGCTGGCGCTGTCTTTCGTACCATTCCTTCCAAGGTTTTGACCATGGAAGATCTAGGTATGGGCGAAGTATTCAAGCGCATATCAGACTTAAAACGTGGTGTGGTACTGGTCACGGGTCCAACAGGTTCTGGTAAATCAACAACACTAGCGGCCATGATTGATTATATCAATGAAAGCCGTAAAGAGCATATCTTAACCATCGAAGACCCTATCGAATTTGTCCACGAATCTAAAAAAAGTCTGATCAACCAACGTGAAGTTCACCGTGATACTTTAGGCTTCGAGCCTGCTCTACGCTCTGCATTACGTGAAGATCCTGATATTATTTTGGTTGGTGAGCTACGTGACCTTGAGACCATTCGTTTGGCCTTGACTGCGGCAGAAACCGGTCACTTAGTATTTGGTACTCTGCACACCAGCTCAGCGGCAAAAACGATTGACCGTGTTATCGATGTATTTCCCGCAGCAGAAAAGGACATGATTCGTGCCATGTTATCAGAATCACTCCAAGCCGTGATATCGCAAACGCTGCTACGCCGTCAGGCAGGTGGACGTATTGCAGCACATGAAATCATGCTAGGTACTCCTGCCATTCGTAACTTAATACGTGAAAACAAAGTTGCTCAGATGTACTCTGCTATCCAAACAGGTGCAGGTGATGGGATGATTACGCTGGATCAGACACTTAAAAACCTAGTCTCAAAAGGTACGATCAGTAAAGATGTTGCCCGTCCTTATGCTAAACAGCCTGATGCATTTTTATAGCATTATTTTTATGGTTCATCATTAGTGGTCTTTTGATCATAATTTTAGATATTTTCTTAATTGCTTTACGTCGAATGCAGGTACGATATGGACATTGATAAACTATTACAGTTAATGATCAATAAGAACGGCTCTGACCTTTTTATTACCGCGGATGTAGCACCTTCCATGAAGGTGAATGGGAAAATTCTACCTGTCGGTAAAACACCCTTAAGCTCAGAACAAACCATGCGATTGGTCAAAGGTGTCATGACACCAGGCCAGATAAAAGAATTTGATGAAACCAACGAGTGTCAGTTTGCTATTGCAGATGAAGCACAACAAGCCCGTTTTCGTGTCAGTGCTTTTATACAGCGTGACATGGCAGGAATGGTTTTACGAAAAATCGAAAATAAAATTCCAACAGTTGAAGAGCTACGTTTACCACCAGCACTAAAAGAGCTGGCGATGAAAAAACGCGGTATTATCTTACTTGTGGGTGCAACGGGTACTGGTAAATCCACCACTCTTGCCTCCATGATAGGACACCGTAACCAAAACTCTCATGGTCATATCATCACTATCGAAGACCCTATTGAGTTTGTCCATCAACATCGTGGATGTATCATCACTCAGCGTGAAGTTGGTATCGACACTCACTCATTTGAAGCAGGTCTAAAAAACACCTTGCGCCAAGCGCCAGATGTTATCTTGATTGGTGAGATTCGTAACCTTGAAGTCATGAGCTATGCCATTCAATATGCAGAAACTGGGCATTTGGTTTTTGCAACCTTGCACGCTAACAATGCTAACCAAGCAATTGACCGTATCATTCACTTCTTTGAAGCAAATCGCCACAATCAGCTATTCATGGATTTATCACTTAACTTGCAAGCAATCATCGCGCAGCAGCTCATTCCAACACCTGATGGTAAAGGACGTCGCGCTGCTATTGAGATTCTATTGAACTCACAGCTCATCAGTGATTATATCCGTAAAGGCGAGGTTCATGAGATTAAAGATGTCATGAAACGCTCACGCGATAGTGGCATGCAGACTTTTGATCAGGCACTTTTTGACTTGTATGAGCAAGGAGAAATCACGTATAAAGAAGCCATTCTCCATGCGGACTCTCCTAACGATTTACGCCTTCAAATTAAGCTGAATAGCAAAAATGGTACAGGCAATCTAGATGAAGGTGCTGACAGTTTATCTTTAAATATCACTTAAATACTGCTGTCTGTTTGAAGCGGCAATAGAGTCTTTGCTAGAACACTTGCACTCTTGACCACAAAAAAGCCCTCATTACTAATAATGAGGGCTTTTGCTATTTCAAAGATCGTTATAAACTCTGAGAAATGATGTATCTTGAGAATCATAAAAAATCAAAGATGGTTATTTGATACTATCCTGACATTCTTGTTCATCGCAGATACCATATAGCACCAATGAATGACCTGATAGCTTAAAGCCATGTTTTTCTGCAACCTTTAGCTGCTCTTCTTCGATTACCTCATTGTGGAACTCTACAATCTTTCCACACACATCACAAACCAAATGATCGTGATGACCTTCTTGGGTAATTTCGAACACTGACAAATTGTTTTCAAAGTTGTGACGTTCAACGATACCTGCTTGCTCGAATTGCGTGAGCACTCGATAAACAGTCGCTAGGCCAACATCTTCGCCTTGTTCAATCAACGCTTTATAAACCTCTTCTGCACTCATGTGATGCAGCGCTGCACTTTCCAGCAGCTCTAAAATTTTGATACGAGGTAACGTCACCTTTAATCCGGCTTTACGTAAATCTTGATTGGTAAAAGAAGCCATAATATCCCTTCTGACTGTGACAGTCTTAGCAAATAAAGAACCAAAAATATGAGATAAATAATCATTAGCGATTATTTTTTATAATATGTGAAGCATTTTAAGAACAGTAAACTTACTTATTCTGAGTGAATTATTAGTCTATTATTTTTCAATAAATATTTATGCAAGTATATGAATTTAAAATACAAATGATAACACCACTCAGGTAGCGTTTGGTAAATAATGTCGTAAGTGGTAGGAAATTGCAAGTAAATGACGTATCATTTGTCCAAGATTGTCGGTCAGACTAGCACCAACCAGCTTTGGCCGCGCCTAATTCATTTCTTGTGAGTCATCTTACCATGATAAAGACATTAACTTTTCGTCCGTTGAGCCGTACAAGCACATTACGCAAGATTGTCATCACCAGTATGCTTAGCGCTACTGTCGCTATGTCTGGCTGCTCATTATTGAGTGTTTATAAGATTGATTTGCCACAAGGCACTGCTATTACTCAGGCGCAAGCGCAAAATCTACAAGTAGGCATGAATCAAAACCAAGTACTTTATATTCTTGGTAGCCCAGCCATTAGAGACACTCTAGAACCTAAGCGTTGGGATTATATTTATGACTATAAAGCAGGGACAGAAGGCAGCCGTAAAGGTATTGCTGATGTCAAAAATGCTAGCCAACACTTAGTTATTTATTTTGATGATAACGGTTTGGTCAGTCGTATCGAAGGTATAGAAAGTCTTCCAGCTTCGTAATAGTGACAGGCTTAACTGCGAGATTTACTTTTGCGCTGAGAGATAGGATCAGCGCTTAAGCTACGATATACCTCAATACGGTCAAAAGGCTGTAAACGATAGCTAAGCGGTTGCTTCTGTGCATAAATTCCTACATGCCAACGCTTAGCAGTCGGAGTAGCAATATCAGCAACCTCATCACACCATTTTGCTAAATCCGGAAACTCTACCAACCAGCCTGCTTGCTCTAGTGCATCATACAGACTGGTATCACGGCTAACTTGTAACGCTAAATAATGCTGACGCTTTTCATCTTCGGCATATGCCAAATATACGGTCATGAATTTCGTCTGCTCTGACGACAACACATCACTATTATCAACACCGCTATTTTGATCAGCTGTTAGCTTATCCACTGCATCACCCAACCTATCAAGGCCAATAACAGTGCAACTGGTACGACCAAACGTATCGCTATCCGCCATAAGTTATACAGCGCCTCATTGCCAAAGTTCAACGACTTACGCAAATGACTGATTTTCATCTGCCAACCTGCAAAGATCGATAACAGCAATACTGCCACGCTACTAATAATGACCAAAATACCGACCAACCATGTGGTTGGAATGGAAATGACTAACACCAGTGCTAGCACCAACGTTAATCCCAAACTGACCAATAGCCCGAACTTGTGTGCCAACTGTTGCGTACTATAATGTAGCAGATAACTCGCGACGAACAGCACCCCTACCCAATATAGCAGCTGTCCAATTGGTGGTAATGACACGCCGCTAATTAATAGTGCAACCACACCAACGATTAACTGCAATATCCAAATCGGTAGTACCAATTTGGTTGCACGATACTCAGCTGTCACTCGACTGCGAGCAGGCGTTTGCGCGTTATAATTGTCTGTGTCTACTGCTGTTGCCGTCTGCTTGGTTACTAGATTTTGACCAAACCAGTATAAGCCTGTCCCTGCACCAACACTCACTAGCGCTAATGCTACTGCACGTGCCCATTCATTTAAACTAATGTCAGTCATCGCAAAGTCGATACTAGGTAGACCATTGGCCACGCCTAATACCAAACCGACAACCATCAACCCGAGTCCAATCGCTAAAGGAACAACGCCCACCAAACTCAATAATAGAGCGATGACCATCAAGCCTGCAGCAACTGCAAAGCTTGGTACATCAGGTGTACTATTCAGGTCACTCAGTGCGCCTAATATGCCAGAGCTTGCGCCAGATACGACCAATGCTGCGATGATGATAGCTACTAGTGCTGCCAACCAGCCAAAACTACGCCAGATTGGACTGGCATCTGCTTCACGAGTCAGCTTTTGCATCCCTGCTAATGGTGCTTCGACACTACGATAGGCCAACGCTATTTCAGCATAAATGACTGGCAATGATACCAGTACCATTGCTAGTAACCAAAGTAGCCAGAAATCAATCTCGCCAACAGATGCAGGTGCAAACCAACGAAACAAGAGTAACGGTAGCAGGGCTGCGATAAAGTAAGAGGCATAACGGATCATCATAATCTAAATCCAAACGAGCTAATATCATTCACAAAAATTAGAGTAGCAAGAAAAATGAGTGCAAGCGCTATACAATGCAGGCTAAATGACTTTGACACGGCTAATCATACTTTTTGAGTTTGATGTAAAGTGAATAACGATAATTTATAATTATACGGTACAAAGAAGAGCACCTGTATATATACTGCCCCTATAATATAAGGGATGAATAGTTATAAAAAAACCCCGAAATCGGGGTTTAATAATAAAACAATGACGGCTATACGGTCTAGAGATCAGTAGCGGCACTTACGAAGCATCTACTACGTACTCGTAAAAAGTATTAATAAATTAGTGAACAGCACTTACGTAGTCTGACAAGATACGGATATCATGATCTGATAGTTTCGACGCAACTGTCTGCATCATACCCATCTCGCCTTCTTTCGCTGCATCGTTGACTCTCTTTTGGTCATCACTGTCGATATCATCGACACGACCAGCGGCACGGAAGAGTTTTAGCTGAGTAGATATGTATTCTGCGTGCTGACCGCCTAGCTTTGGAAATGCTGCCCAAGTATTACCAGCAGCATCTGGTCCATGACAACCCGCACAGCCGATAACGCCGCGTGATTTGTCACCACCTAAGAATAACTTAGAGGCTGCTTGATTGGTCGCAGGATTACCGAAGCCAACACCCCAAGGTGCTTGACTAGCATAGTAACCGGCCACATTGGCCAAGTCTTGCTGCGATAAGTTCGCAACTTGCGATTGCATGATGCCATTCTTGCGGTAACCCGCTTTAAAATTGACCAGCTGTTTATAAAGATATTTGACGTTTTGGCCACCTAAGTTAGGCTGCGCAGGGACAACACTAACACCAGTAGCACCATGACAGGCAGCACATACGGTTTCTGCGATTTGCTTACCAGCATTGACGTCGTGTTCAGGAACAATAATAGCAGCTTGTACGCTGAAACTTGCAACGCATAAGCTGGCAGCAGCGATTAACTTTTTCATTGATACAAATCCTACTAACTCGGTGTAAGTATTATTGAGAATGAGTGTACTAATAAGATACCTGATACAAACTGCCTTATAATTAGCGAGGCAAGTATATGATTTAAGGTCTTGGCCACAAACAATCTGAAAGTACTTACTAACATCAGGGTTTATTTTCGATTATTATAGCAAGACTTTGTAGCATTTGCCTACTTAATCGTCACATCCGTCAGTTTTTCTAACAAAGCACGCTAGGGCGTGTCCTCATTTTAAAAATGGTGATAGAAATGAGATAAATCGCAGTCAAACAAGGAAAATAGCGCAGATAATATCGAGATATTAGTCAGCTAGTTGACGCCGTTTGGCAAGATTTAGCCATTTTTAACCCATTTAGATGACTATCGATTGAATTGAGGACACGCCCTAGGATACTCACAAAACATAAAAAGCGCATAAAGGTCGTAAAACCCAGCGCTTTGTTTAGTATGACTTTGTCTTATTCCCGCATCTATTACTTGCTCATATACTCAATGAGCTTACGATAGTCATCATCACTGCAAGCGTCACAGAGACCACCAGCAGGCATTTGAATCATACCGCTTTTGACTGAATTGATCAGCGTTGGCATACTTTTTTGCTTTATGAGCTGCTGCCATTTCGCACTATCACCTTTTTTAATTGCATTTAGCGCCCCACTATCGTGACAGGCTGCACATGAGTTATTATAGGTCGTGGCGGTATCAGCAGAGTTTGCGTTGGTCATAACAACGGTGCTTAGTACTAATGTCGAAACACTAGCTACTAAAACACGGCGAGCTTGGCTAAAAAGCGTGGTGATTGAAATCATATAACACCCCTTTTGCTGTCTTATTCGTTTAATCACTCTTCCTATTAAACGTCTTCCATTTATTGTATCTTATTGAATATTGTAACAATATATGTCATCTAAATATAGATAAATCGAGTTTCGCTTTGGTAATGCATTTGCTATAGCGATAACTTGTACCCATGACTTTAATGTTGTGTTGCTATTTATATGATGCTAATTGCAGTTATTTCAATAAGTAAGACCACTAATAGTATAGAATGGTCAGTAATTTGAAACGACTGCTTTTACGACCCATGAACACTGAAAATTGCAACGCACAACGTTGCTCAGTCTTTTGTCGAATGCACCGCTTTCACAACCAGCTAAATCAAATTTTATAACCGTATCTGATTTTTTAAGATTAATGAGCCATTTATGAATACCCCGTTTACAGATGTCGCCGCCGAACATGCGGTGTTCAACACCAAATCCCGTCAGAAAATTCAGCAAACTGAATTTATGATGTCAGCACCTACTTTTCGTCTTTGCCCACCTGACATGGGGTTAGAAGTCGCTTTTGCTGGTCGTTCAAACGCTGGTAAATCTTCTGCCATCAATGCCTTGACCAACCAACGTCAATTGGCACGTTCGTCTAAGACACCTGGGCGTACGCAGATGATTAACTTTTTCAGTATTGGTAATACTGAAAGACGCTTGGTGGATTTACCTGGTTATGGCTATGCAGCTGTACCACTTGAGATGAAAAAAGAATGGCAGGTTGAGTTAGAAGAATACCTGGTATCACGCTCGAGCCTTGCAGGTTTGGTGCTTATGACGGATATTCGTCATCCATTGAAATTCTTTGATGAGCAAATGCTACGTTGGGCAAATGATGGCGAACTGCCAGTACATATCTTGCTAACCAAAGCAGATAAACTGAAGTATGGTGCCTCTAAAAATGCCTTGCTGAATACTCGTAAAAGGCTAAAAGAACTTGGCTTGAATTGTACTATTCAGCTGTTTTCAGCACTAAGAAAAGAAGGTCTTGATGAATTAGCAGGTATTATGGGCAACTGGTATGAGTATCAGCTTGATGCAGACAAAATTATCGAATCCTCTTTTGCGCTATTAGAAGGTGAAGAGCTAGAAGATGCTATTCAAAAAGAAGGCACTCAAAACGATAGCAAATAGCTCTCATAGTCCGCCATAAAAAAAGGGTTTATCGTTATTATCGATAAACCCTTTTTTTATTATCACAGATAATCATATTGTCGCGGCACTATCAAATAGCTAAGCGACTTAACCTGACACTATCCACATAGAATTTTAGCCAGTGCTTCTGGTGTGTCGACTTGATAAGTAGGATATTGGGCAGCGAGCTCAGTACTAGAGGCCGTTCCATAATTGACAGCAATACTGGTCATACCGAGTTGAGTTGCCATTTGGATATCGTAGATACTGTCTCCGATAAATACAGCGTCAGCGATTTGCTGCTGTGTATAATCCAAGATATCAGTTAGCATCTGCGGATCAGGTTTTGATCCTGCTTCATCAGCACAGCGCGTCATCACAAAATAATGATGACTCTCTGAAGCATCTAACACACGATCTAAGCCCTTTCTCTTTTTACCAGTTGCGACCGCTAGCTTTTTACCTTGTTGCTGCAAAGTCTGCAACATACATTCTATAGGAGCAAAAAGCGGCGTACTGTGGCTATTGGCAATATAGTACTCTGCATAGCTTTGTTGAATAGCCAGCTTCTGCGACTCATCTGCTTGCGGATACAAAATCTCAATGCCATTCATCAAGCTAAGACCAATGATGTCCTGCACGGCTTTATCGGTCGTCTGAAACCCATGTGCCTGCCCTGCCACATGCATCGACTCAACGATTAAACCAATTGAGTCCATCAATGTACCATCCCAGTCAAAGATAATCAGCGTCTTATCTGCTAACTGATGATTGACTAATAACGAAGCGCTTTCGGTAGAAGTTGTAGTACTGACTACAGATTGTTCACTCATGAATAGGCCTTAGCGAATAGCGATAATAAAGTGTAGATACGAAAACGTCACGGCGGCTTATTAGGAAAAATAAGAGTTCGTGACGTTTAGGGTGGATACTTAACAGGTAAAGCGTTGACTGTGCTACTTATTCAGGCAATGTAATCTGCTCTGGTAGCCAATCTGCCATGTCATCTGGTAGCGGTGCGGTAATGGTTTCATAACCTGGGATATCTAAGCGCCATGCATGTAAGCACAGGCGATGAACACCTGACTTGTCATGTACGTTATATTTATCATCACCCAAAATAGCATGGCCAATATGAGCCAAATGCACACGGATTTGATGCGTGCGCCCAGTCAATGGCTTGGCTTCGATCAAGCTCACTGGCTGATCAGCAATCATAAAACGGCCATGAACGACAATATCTGTCTGGCTTTCTTTAGATTGTGGGTCTTGCTTATCTACTTTGACGCGGCGTTCACCACTAGCGACTGTATAGCGTAGTAATGACGCATCAATACGTTGCTCGTTTAGCGCTGGTTGGCCTTTTGCGATACACAAGTAATGCTTCTGAATAGTTTTATCTACTAGATGCTGTTGCAATGCTTTTAGTGCTGAGCGTTTTTTAGAAATCATCAACAGACCTGACGTATCTTTATCAATACGATGTATCAGCTCTAGGTATTTTTTACCCGTCACTTCACGCATGGCTTCGATAACGCCAAAATCCAAACCACTACCGCCATGAACGGCGATGCCAGAAGGCTTATTCAGCACTAGCATCCCTTCATCTTCATAAACCACGCGTGCCAGCAAGCTTTTGGCAAACTCGGTGCTAATGATTGGTTTTTCGCGAGTAGCGAGTACCACTGGCGCGATACGTACCACGTCTTCACGCTGTACTCTATCGTGCGCTTTGCAGCGTTTGTTATTGACACGTATTTCATCAGAGCGAATCATTTTATAGATATGCGGTTTTGGCAAACCCTTCAAACGGTTCAACAAAAAGTTATCCAAGCGTTGGTCGTGCTGATGGCGTGTTACTTCAAGATAATTAACCTTACCAAAGTTGCTGATTTCATCGTCAGCGCTTTGCGGCCGTGTTTTGCTATTAAAGATAGCAGGAGCTTCGTGGGTAGGTGCGTCTTCAGTCATTTTTGAGTTCGTCATTTTTAGTTAGGTATTTACACAAAGATTTGCTATAGTTTAGCATGTTGAGCGACAATTAAGCAGAGGCTGCGGCAATAATCATTGTTGTTTCAGATAGCTGGCCACCATTTTTGCTACTTGCTAGCAACAAGGTATAAGCTGTATACCCTGCCAAGATTGTACGTTTCATCTAATTTTAGGGTGTACTATCTGTTTAAAAATATCCATTACCGATATTTATAGATATTAGCCCATAAATTGAAAGAACAGCACTGACTTTTATGCAGTGCCATAACATTAAATAGTGACACTAAATACCTTTGTGTTAATAAATTCAGCATTAATAAATTTGGCAAAATGCCTATTTATCAATCGCTAATAACACTACATTGACTCACAACCTGCATAACAATGACATTTTTTGATAGTCCTTTATGCGAGCGTAGCTGAGCAAGTATGGGTGATTTAGCATTAGGATCGAAAAGTATATCGATAGCTGCCTAAGTATTGGTGGTCAAACAGATGACGATAACAATGTAAATACAGCACCACGCCGATAGCCTGGTCCTTTATTCTGTTTGCCAAGTACGCCCCGCTAATAACCAAAGCCGCGATGCCTAACCTTAAAACACCCAAGATATTATTGACGTTATACTAGAAAGAACGATAAATAAAGAATGACCAATTGCTTTACCTAGAGAGATAATTGCTGAATAACTATTTTATATGATAGTACTCATAACAGCGATATTATTGCTAGACTTTGATGGATTGACTGCAACAGCGATATATCTTTTCAATATTTTTAAGCCAGTAACTGACCGTCGACTGCTCTTACAAAGCGTGATGACATCGCTACCAACAGAACTTACTGATAATGAAAATTTAATAGTATGCTAACGCATGAACATTTAAACCAAGCCTATCAATAATAAGATATGAATAAATAGCCTTACACCCTATATGATTTATATTTACGTTAGCACTGCTAACCTGCTTTAGGTAAAAATAAGCTATTAAAAAAGCCCAAGCGCTTTATTAAATACATCATTTACGTTCTACCGTTGACTAACGTCTACCAATGCTAATAACACATTAGCCATACTTGCTATCACGCCCTAAAGCCCGTCTCGTCGTTGTTATGCGTACTCATAGGATACAAATATGAAACGCATTTTGATCAACGCTACTCAAAACGAAGAAATTCGTGTCGCCTTATGTAAAGGCAACCACCTGTACGATTTCGACTTAGAAAACCGTACCCGTGAACAAAAAAAATCCAACATCTATAAAGGTCATGTGACCCGTGTCGAGCCGTCGCTAGAAGCGGTGTTTGTTGAATATGGCTCACAGCGTCAAGGTTTTTTACCGATTCGTGAAATCTCTGCTGAATATCTAAGCGGTAACCCACGTGACGAAAATATCAAAAAACTGATCAAAGAAGGCGATGAATTAATCGTCCAAGTTGAAAAAGAAGAGCGTGGTAACAAAGGCGCTGCCCTATCGACCTATGTGTCATTAGCAGGTCGCTATCTGGTATTGATGCCGAACAACCCTCGCGGCGGTGGTATCTCACGTCAAATCTCAGGCAAACTTCGTGAAGATATGAAGCGTATGCTGAGCAATCTTGATTTGCCAAAAGGTATGAGTGTCATCATTCGTACTGCTGGCATTGGCAAAACTCAAGAAGACTTGCAACATGACTTGAACCATCTACTCAACATCTGGCAAGCCATCCAAGAACAAAACCAAAAATACCCATCACCGCGCTTGGTTCACCAAGAAGCGGGCGTTGTCACACGTGCCGTTCGTGATTATCTACGTGATGACATCGCTGAAATTTGGATCGATAATGAAAACGCTTATATTGAAGCGGCAGGCTTTATCGATGCAGTGATGCCAAAACAAGCAGAAAAGCTACGCAAATATACTGATTATGAGCCGATGTTTTCGCGCTTTAATATCGAAAAACAAATCGAAACCGCCTATCAGCGTGAAGTGCGTTTGCCTTCAGGTGGCTCAATCGTAATTGACCAAACGGAAGCATTGGTCTCTATCGATATCAACTCAGCAAAATCGACCAAAGGTTCAGATGTCGCTGAGACCGCTTACCACACTAACTTAGAAGCAGCCGATGAGATTGCTCGTCAGCTACGTTTGCGTGATATGGGTGGTTTGATTGTCATTGATTTCATTGACATGAATGACAATAAGCATCAAAAAGAAGTGGAAAAACGTCTGATTGATGCCACCAAATATGACCGTGCACGCGTCCAGTTTGGTGATATTTCTAAATTTGGTCTCATGGAAATGAGCCGTCAGCGTCTACGTCCCTCACTAGAAGAATCAACTGGCTATATTTGCCCACGCTGCCATGGTAACGGTATGATTCGTGACTTGCGTTCATTGTCACTATCTATCATGCGTCAAATTGAGCAAATCGCTCTTAAAGAACGTCAAGGTGAAGTACAAGCAGAAGTACCAACTGACATCGCAGCATTCTTATTAAATGAAAAACGTGACAGCTTAGTCTATCTTGAGCAAGACAGTGGCACTCGCATCACGATATTACCGCACGCACATTTGGAATCACCAAACTTCAAACTGCACTTCAACCGTGATGGTTTTGCGCCATCGAGCTATGAGCGTATTACGGATACCGCCCAAGAACATAGCGATTTAGGCTATGAAGTTGACTGGCAAACGGCTGAAAAAGAGCGTCCAGAACAACAGCCTACTCGCCAGCCACGTCAAGCAGTAGATAATAAGACTAATAATAAGCCAAGCAATACCGTTGAGCATAGCAACGATCATCGCAACAATAAAAGTGCCACGAACGTTTCATCTGCGCGTGCACCGCAAGCCAGCAAAAGCCAAAGTGTTGCAGCCCCTGTTGCTCCAGTAGCGGCTCAAGCACCAGCTCCTGCACATGTTGAGACGGCTGCACAGCCACAAGCCGTAGCATGGTTGTCAAATCTATTTGCTCAAGCACCACAAGCATCGACAACCCCTAGCGTAAGCAGTCGTGATGCAGCAGAAGCCATTGAAGCACTAGTAAACACTGGCGCACAAAGCTTAGGCTCATTTGGACAAACTGATAACAATGCTTTGACTACTGCAGCTAACCCTGCGCCAGCAACTCAGCAGCACAGTAATCAGAAGAACGAGGCTCAGCAGTCAAATAGCGACACCAATCGTCAACAGGATCGTCGTACCTCTGACAGCGACACCGATGATAGTAATAATGAAGACAGAAGAAGACGTAAACCGCGTAAATCTAGATCTTCTAAGCCGCGTCAAAGAAAAGATCAAACGGATGAGAGTAGCAATAATGTAAGTAGCGATGCTGATAGCAACACGTCAGAGAATGCCGCAAATAATGTCGCAAATAATACTGACGACAAACAGTCGAGCAATCAGGACAAACGTCAGCATGACAATAGACGTACGAATGATCGCAATCGCAACAATCGTCAAGATAGCAATAATCAAAACAGTAACCGCAATGCAAACGCGCGCAGCGCTACTGATGACAAAGAAAGCGAAGCATCAGAGGAGCAAGTTCGTACTAAACGTAAATCGCACACCCAACGCGGCTCACGTGGCAAGCTAGAGCGCGGTGAAACGCTAACAGCTGAAAATGTTAAACAACACAATCAGCAAGCGACGGCAAGCAATAACGGCGGTAGAAACCAAGCCAATACGCGCCGTAATCAGAACCCTAACGAAGTCGTGCTACAAGTCAACGAAGCACCTGCTGCGCTTAAGCCGTCTGAAGTTGTGCATCTGTCGTTAGATGACAGTAAGTCAACACAGGCAAAACCTCAACCTACTGAAAAGCCAAGCTCAGCAAATGACGTTGCGAAAAATGAAGTAGCCAAAGCGCCTAATGCTCAACCGCAAACTAATAGCAGAAGCGCTGATAAAAAAGGCACTGATAGAAAAGCGTCTGATGTTAAGGTAACGGCTGAAAAAACAACGGACAATAATGCTGTAGAAGTCAGCGAAGCTAAAGTTGATAGCACTGTTAAAGACAATAGCCATGATGACCAAAACAACGTCGTGAAAGCTGCTGCTAACACCGATGTCAAAAAACCTGTCGTAGATGAGCAGTCAGTATCCAAAAGTGCTACAGAAAGCGCATCTGACACTGTGAAGCCAGTAGTTGCCGAAGCAGATAGCACGCCAGTAGTAGATAAGTCTCAGCAAGCGAATACGACTGATGAAGCTACTACTAATAAAGCTGCTATTGATGAAACTACTAAGAGCAGTAGTGAGGGTGACAATGCTAAGAGTGCTGCGAGCGCTCAGACTACTAGCTCTAGCGTAGAGGCTAGTAATAGTAGTAGCAATGATAATGACAGTACCAAGAGCAACTCAGCACTTGAGCTGACACATGAAGCATTATTTGCGACACGCTACGTGACTGCTGAGAAGTTTGGTCAAGCCAGCAACGATCCACGTGTTGTGCTTAGTCAGCAGGCACAAGTGACGCCAAAGCCTCAAGTCAACGAGCAAGCAGCTGTAAGCGTGCCAGCGATTCGCGGTACGGTTGGTGAGTTTATTCGTGCTACGTTGCCAGAAGCGCAGACTCGCTTAACAGCAGATGGCGTGATCAACTGCTTTATCGAGACAGTTGCTTTGCACATGGCGCAAGCACAAAACTCTGATAACAGTACAACTGTAAGTGCTATCGATAGTAACGAGCTTGCAACTCAGAGCTTTAATTTTAGCAACTACGGCTATCAACCATTGGCAGCGGACTATCTAGCACGCTTCGAAACGATGACCCAAGCAGTCAGTCAGTTTGCAGCCACGCAAGGTAAAACAGACGTTGAACCTCGCACCATCGGCAAACGTGCTAGCAATGATCCACGTGGTCAGCACCCTGATTATCAGGAGCCAGCAGTGTTAAGTTTACCGACTGAACAAGCGGCTGATACTCATACCGAGCAAATGGTCTCTGAAAAAGCGGAGAACGAAGTAGATGCTCATAATGTAGAGGCCAATGCGCTAGCCAGTCAGGCTCAAACGGACGACGTCAGTGCTGATAGCGAACAGCTGTTAGAGGCAGATCAAGCCTTATCAGAATCTACCAACCAGCCAGCTGAAGAAAACACGGCTGTTGAAAACGTAGATTCCGAAGAGACTAGCGTCACAAGTGATGAAGCAACTGCTGACACTGCTATCGAACCAGCACCTGAAGCTAAAGTAGAAGAGCCTACTAAAGAAGAAATTCAGGCGGCAAAGTCAAAAACCACGATAGCCAGTTATAAAAACATGATCGAAAATGTGGCTGAGCAACTATTACCTCAGACAGGTATGTTCAACTTAACCACACCTAAAGTCCCAAAGGCTCGTACTCGTAAACCTAAGACGGATCATAAGAAGCCAACGCAAGCAGAACAGTTGGATAGTGATAACTCAGACAGTTAATAGTTAATAGTTGCTCTAAACGCAAAAAGCCCCGCATATAATATGCGGGGCTTTTTATTGACTGTTAGCTAGAATCTATAAATTTTAATGAGCAGTAGACTCTTTACCACCGCGCACTTTATTGATGGCAGTGATGATAAATAAAACAATGGCACCAACCACGAATCCAAGAATGCCATGCAGCAACATAGTGACCAAACCTTCTAGTACCCCTATCTGATGCACAACACCTTCTAAAAAGTGTTCTAAAGGTGCAATACCATGGGCGATAATACCACCACCCACTAAGAACATAGCTATCGTGCCAGCAATCGATAAAAACTTCATTAGCTTTGGCGCAGCAGACAGCATAAACTGACCAAGCCTGCGAGTACCATCGCTAGCATCTGGCTTCTCAATCAAATGTAGACCTGCATCATCGATTTTTACAATGCCAGCAACCAGACCATAAATACCAATGGTCACAACAATAGCAACGATAGAAAGCACAATCCCTTTCTCTAAGATACCTGCTCCTGCTGCAGTTATTGCGCCTAAAGAGATGACTAAGATTTCAGCTGACAAAATAAAGTCAGTACGAATAGCCCCTTTGATTTTCTCTTTTTCAAACGCGACCATATCGACATTATCATCGGCATTTGCCGCACGTCGTGCTTCATGAACTTCGTCATGTGGTAATAGCTTTGGCCAAAACTTATGAATAACTTTTTCAGCCCCTTCATAACTCAAGTATAGACCACCCACCATAAGTAATGGGGTAATTAACCAGGGGATAAAGTAACTGATGAGTAGTGCAGCTGGTACTAAGATAAGTTTATTGACGAACGAGCCTTTGGCCACTGCCCAGATGACAGGCAATTCACGACTTGGTCTAACGCCAGTTACTTGCTCAGCGTTGAGTGCTAAATCATCCCCAACCAAACCGGCTGTTTTTTTAGCAGCTACCTTGGTCATGACAGCTACGTCATCCATCAATAGGCTCATGTCATCAAGTAAGAGTAATAAACTGGCGCCTGCCATGTGTGTTCCTTATTATGAATTTTTTGAAATAAATAGTGATAAGCGTATTATTATATAGAGTCTGATAAAAACAATGTTAAATACTGCTACGGTTAATCTTATATAAGCCAGATATGGTTTTAGAGTCGCTCAACCTACTATTTACGATGCTTTTACTCACCTTCCTTGTATCTGAACTAGGGCGTATCATCAATTAGATTGTGAGGCTTAAAATGAGAAAAATTGTAGATAAACAAGGAAGAAATTGCCGTTAATATGAACATATTGGCAAAATTACTGACGATGTTTAGCAAAATTTAGCCATTTTAAGGCCACTAAATATATTTATGTGCTAATTGATGACACGCCCTAAATTAAACCACTTATATTAATAGCCTAGCGATACAAGCATAGATATTAAATAGTACAAATGTATCTTAGTTTTTGAGTCTGCCTTTATCAGTAGCACTATAATCATAGTCTATATATAGTCAAGTCCATATAAATCCGCCACATCGTCATCCTAGCTAAGCATACTAATGTATAACTTGCACTAGGTTTCCTTGTATCGAAATTATATTGAACCGACTATAGACCAATAGCCTGTGGCTGTTATTTATCATAAATATGTTAATATAGACGGCATTACCACTTACCTTACATGACCGATACTTCCCTAAATCTCCTTAATATTCAAAATCTTAAGGGGTTTTTCATGCACTATCATATATGTAATTTCATCACCTTCTTTCTCAAAAAAATTTATGACTAGGCTCGATGCCGACAGGACACCCATATGCCACTTCCCTTTGTAAAAAACACCTTGGCTCGTAAGCGCTTTCCTCAAAGTAACTTATCTCGTTTTATGATGAGTGCCTTGCTTGTTGTTGTGGCGGCAGGCTGCTCAAATAATGCAGCGGATGCAACCAGCAATACCAGTGTTGTCAACAATACAAAGACCAACGTCAGCACCACTAAAACGTCAACGGGTAACGATGCTACTGTGGTAGATGCGTTGCAAGCAAACTTAAAAGCGTCTGGCATCGAAGAGAAAATTATTTCAGCAGTACCAACTGATATGGACGGGATTTATTGGGTAACAGCAGAAGGGTTACCTCCTTTCTTTGCTGACAAGGTTGGTAAGCACATTATTCAAGGGCAAATCATCGCGGTAGGTCAAGGTGCTCCTGTCGATATTAGTGCGGCCTTGGTTGCTACTACAGCCCAAGAAGCACTAAAAGCAGTTGATAAAAAAGACATGGTTATCTATCCGGCAAAAGGCGAAACGAAGGCTATCATT
This sequence comes from Psychrobacter sp. TPE 89C, assembly GCF_055522395.1. Lineage (NCBI taxonomy): Bacteria > Pseudomonadati > Pseudomonadota > Gammaproteobacteria > Moraxellales > Moraxellaceae > Psychrobacter > Psychrobacter sp. TPE 89C. The sequence goes on along the minus strand of NZ_JBVFXW010000001.1, from coordinate 33,934 downwards.
TATGCCTTTACCGATGCCGACTGTGGTTATTGCCGTAAATTGCATTCAGAGATAGATGATATCAATGCGCGCGGTGTCGAAGTGCGTTATTTAGCATGGCCACGCAGCCAAGAGTCCGTGCCAAAGATGGAAGCCATTTGGTGTAGTGAAGATCGTCACGCCGCAATGAATCAAGCAAAAGCAGGTGCCAATATTCAAGCGCCTAGCTGTGTCAATCCTGTGCAAGAACATATGGCGCTTGGTACCAAACTTGGCGTGCGTGGTACTCCAGCTATCTTTACTGAAGCAGGACAACAAATTGGCGGCTATTTACCTGCAGCACAACTGGCAGAAGCTGCTGGCGCTAACTAAAATTTATCAGATGATTTAATTATTTGTGACACTTATCGTTGGTTCGAGATAATTCAGATATAGGCAAGGCGAGTGAAAGTACGACACATAGTGGATGGAACAAACCTAACCACATGTCTGACTTATCTAGAATAGACTGTATAACGATTGCGACATTGTATAGACGTCACAACTGCTTGTCGGTATGATACGATAAAGCGCTATGAAAAATCTGCAGCATACTTTTATTTGAGCATTTTTTATTCAACTATAATGGCGCCGCGATAATACGACTACTGTCAAAATATGCTGAATACTATTCGCAAATTTGACTCGTAATGGCTTTATACTTGGTTCATTATATTTAACCTCTTGAGGATACTGTGAGCAATTCCATCAAACTAGCGATACTTGGTCTGGGCACCGTCGGAACGGGCGTGATCAATCTAATTAATGATAACTTAGATGAGCTAAAACGCCGTAGCGGACGCAATATTATTATTACCGAAGTCGGTACGCGCCGTCAGCGTGATGATATTGATCCCGATATTATTCAAAACAGCGACTTGATGGCAATTGCTGCGAGCGAAAATGTCGATATTGTGATCGAAGTGATCGGCGGTACGACCTTAGCAAAAGACGTCATCATGCACGCTATTAAAAATGGCAAGCATGTGGTCACTGCAAACAAAGCACTGTTGGCTGAGCATGGTAATGAGATTTTTGCTTTTGCTGAAGCCAATAACGTCCATGTTGCTTATGAAGCAGCCGTGGCAGGCGGTATTCCAATCATCAAAGTGATGCGTGAAGCACTCGCTGCCAATAAAATCGACTGGCTTGCAGGTATCATCAACGGTACTGGCAACTTTATCATGACTGAAATGCGTGACAAAGGTCGCCCGTTTGCAGACGTATTGAACGAAGCGCAAGAGCTGGGTTATGCTGAAGCAGATCCAACTTTTGATGTTGAAGGGATTGATGCAGCGCACAAATTGGCCCTACTCGCCTCTATCGCTTTTGGTATTCCATTACAGTTTGATAAAGTCTACTGTGAAGGCATCACTGGTATTACCTTACAAGATGTGAACTATGCGGAAGAGCTTGGCTACCGTATCAAGCATTTAGGATTTGCCGTACGCCGTGATGGTCAAGGCGACAATAATGCCGCTGGTATTGAGCTACGTGTACATCCAACGCTTATCCCGCAAGATGCGTTACTCGCCAATGTTAATGGCGTAAAAAATGCCGTATTGGTTAACTCTCACCCACTTGGGCAGACGCTCTATTGTGGTGATGGTGCTGGTGCTGGCGCGACGGCTTCTGCTGTCATGGCCGATGTCATGGATTTGGTTCGCGTATTGGGTAGTACAGACAATGACGACCAAAGTAGCAATAATCAAAACAACCATGGTCACCATGTACCGCACTTGGCCTTTATCCCTGAGCAGCTATCAGATACACCGATATTGCGTGCCGAGCAGATGACCACTGGTTACTACTTGCGTGTGCATGCTAGCGACAATCCGGGTGTACTCGCGGATATCACGCGCATTCTAAGTGATGCTGGTATCAATATTGATGCGATTTTGCAAAAGCCTGCGCATAAAGTGGGTCAAGTACCGGTAATTATCTTGACACTGCCTGTAGTCGAGAGTCAGATGAATCTGGCAATTGAAAAAATTGAAAAGCTAGATACTATTACCGATAAAGTAGTACGCATTCGCTTAGATGAGCTAGCGTAAGCAAGTCAAAGACCTGCTAGATTATCAGCGTTTGATCATTAGTAAATGTTTGATTTTAATTAACGTAAGATACTCTCATTTAAAATACGTAAAAAGGAATAATAACAATGTCAAATGATGCAATTGTAATTCTAAACGGCGCACGTACACCAATGGGCGGCTTCCAAGGCGCGTTGCAAGATATGAGCGCAACAGATCTTGGCGCTGCTGCTATCAAAGCTGCTGTTGAGCGCTCAGGTGTGAGTGTTGATAGCATTGATGAAGTTATCATGGGCTGTATCCTGACCGCAGGTTTGGGTCAAGGTCCTGCACGTCAAGCCATGCGTAAAGCTGGTCTGTCTGATGCTACTGGTGCTGTCACTATTAATAAGCTATGTGGCTCAGGTCTAAAAGCAGTGATGCAGGCACATGATGGTATCAAAGCAGGTAGCTTTAATGTTGCCGTTGCTGGTGGTATGGAGTCTATGACCAATGCACCTTACCTCATGCCAGGGTCGCGTGGCGGCTATCGTATGGGTCATAAAGAAGTCAAAGATCATATGTTCCTAGATGGTCTAGAAGACGCTGAAACTGGTAAGCTCATGGGCATGTTCGCTCAAGAAATGGCAATTGAAAAAGGCTATACACGCGAGCAAATGGATGAGTTTGCTATCGAATCGCTGAATCGTGCGCTAACCGCTATCAAAGATGGTCACTTCGCAGACGAGATCGAAGCCGTTACCTTTAAAACTCGTAAAGGTGAGCAAACCGTTGATACTGATGAGCAGCCAGCGCTTGCTAATGCTGACCGTATCCCAACCTTACGTCCTGCCTTTGCAAAAGACGGTACTATCACTGCTGCAAACGCCAGCTCAATCTCTGATGGTGCTGCTGCCGTTGTCGTCATGAAAGAGTCTCAAGCAAAAGCTGAAGGTCTAGATTACCAAGCGCGTATCATCGCGACTGCTTCTAACTCTCGTCATCCAAGCGAATTCACCATTGCCCCAATTGGTGCGATTGAGAAAGTATTGGCTAGCGCTGGTTGGTCAGTTGAGGATGTCGATCTATGGGAAATCAACGAAGCGTTTGCCATGGTAACGATGGCTGCTATGGACGAGCTAAAAATTGAGCACGCTAAGGTCAATGTCGAAGGTGGTGCTTGTGCACTGGGTCATCCAGTAGGCTGTTCTGGTGCTCGTATCTTAGTCACGCTTATCAACTCTCTAAAGCGTACTGGTGGCAAAAAAGGCGTTGCTACCCTATGTATCGGTGGCGGTGAAGCCGTTGCTGTTGCAATAGAACTTGCCTAGTATTCCAAACTAACTAAGATTTGAACCTGTTAATGACTTAGCATTTTCAAACTGGATTGATAGCTTCGAATTTTATTAATTTCATTAGTATTCAAAAACCGCAGCGCTCATCGCTCTGCGGTTTTTTTGTGTCTATCAATTCTCAACACGCATAGAACATTGCTCTCTGTAAAGTCGCGTTAACTTATACCCCTAGCTATGTTATGCCACTTACAGCCTATTACACGCAATTACTTCAAGTGCACACTTTGCTACCTTGCTCATATATCTCATCAAAAATCATGATGTTAGGATTGTTTCAAGTCAACGTAGAAGCATCTCCTAATGACTTAGTACACGTTTTATTATAAAAATAACTTTTCAAAAATATGATATTTCTACAATAACTGTTAACAATTAACTCATAAAAAAGGAATACAACAATGAGCCAACTAATTCGTTTAAAAGATATTCAAGCAACTCACCAAGACCTTATCGGTGACGACTATTATGATCCAACAGGCAAAACTGCCTATGGTGTCAATGAAGAAAAAATCGGTAAAATCGAAGGCGCACTAGTAGAAGACACGACTGGTCGCATCCGTTACTTAATCGTCGATGCAGGCGGTTGGTTCAGCTCAAAAGAAGTGCTAGTACCAGCAGGTTTGGCTCGTATCGTTGGAGATGACGTGTTCTTCGATAGCTTAACGCAAGCACAAGTTGAAGCGATGGAAGTATATGATCACGACTATCAATACAGCTATAAAGACCAGTATCAAAAAGACCGTCAAGCATTTGTCGCTGACACCGTTCCTGTTGCTGAACGTATGGAAATTGAAGACCATGCCTATGACGCACCAAACACACTAGAATTACTAGAAGAACGTTTGACCGTTAATAAAGACCGTATCGTTGCAGGCCTAGTAAAAGTTGGTAAGCATATCGTGACTGAAGAGCGTAACGTAGACGTAGAGCTAGAAGAAGAGCATGCCAATATTCAACGTACCAATGTGGATCGTCCAACAGACCGCCGTATCGGTGAAGTAAATGGCAATGAGACCGTAGAAGTTGAGCTACAGGCTGAACGTGCTCGTGTCGGTAAAGAAACTTATGTCACTGAAGAAGTAAATGTTGGCAAAACGACTGAACGCCATACCGAAACTATCGTTGAGGCTATTCAGCGTGAAGAGTTGGATGTTGACCGCGACGGTAACGTAGTCGACCGTGAAGGTAACATTATAGACCGTGATGGCATCACTGCAGAAGACGTACGCCGTGCTCGTGGTATGTAATATGCCAAGCCATCGTATCTTTGCTAGGCTCTAGCCATAAGTGTATTTAAAGCAAAATACGGTAGTAAGATAGTAATAAGCAACTAAAGATATTTACTTAATTAATTAAGATCAGAGCATGTCTCTGGTCTTTTTTGCTAATGAGTCTGACAAAATTAATGATAACGTTAAATCAACCAAACTTCTTAGTATTGACGCTCCATTAGCTGTATAACTATAAATACTGCCCAATTATAAGGAAATTATGATGACGATTGATAACAATAATAAATTTCACAAAGACAGTACCCATGATGAGCAAGTCATACTATCTAATCAAGAACGTGATATAAAAAAACTCAGCAATGGAGAGAAATCTGGCTACTTAGAGCTGTTAGAAGAACGTCCTGTCATCAACAAAGAACGCCTAGATGTGGGCAAAGTAATCGTCACCAAACATACGCGCACCAAAACCATTGATGTCCCTATCGAGCTAGTGGAAGAATATATTACTATTCGCACTGAATACCATGATGCGGCCAGTCAGGATCTGTTATCTGGTGATTACGATAAGCAGGACATACTGCGTCATGTTGAGCCATCACTTGATAGTAAAGCCGTCGTCACTGTCAACGGTAAGCAAATTGAAATTGGTGATGAACCTATCGAAATAGTCTTATCTCGCCAAGTAGCCACTATTACCAAAGATACGTATGTTATCCAAGAAGTCGATATCAGCAAGACCACACATAAGCATACCGACACTATTCAAGTAGCGCTTAAGCATGAAGAGTTAGATGTGACAGAAGAAGTGTTTTTAGGACATGAGTCTGAATCTGGTACTACAAATAAATAATGTCTGACCAATTTCCCCAAAATTAGAGATAAAAAAAGCAACGATAACGTTGCTTTTTTTGACTGCTATCATTGATTCACTTTATACAAGATGATGTATTTCTGGGATACATTTATTAAAACCTTTAGCGAGCTTTATATGCAGCAATTGAGAAAAACTTATACCAACAGTGCATCGTGACAGTTATGATTATCTTATTTTGCACGACTATGTTTAGTTAACATCACTATCGCTATCCTCATCTACCGAAATAACGCTACCCTCTTCGACTTTATCTACAGATGTATCTGATGTATCGATAACTATATTATTAGGTTCAGCAGGTTCAGCAGACATCGGCACTGTTTCTTCAGTATCGGCACCATACGCCATGTCGACGTCTGTCTCTGACTTTTGCTGACAGGCACTAATAGATAGAGCGCCCGCAAGCAGCGCAGTCAACATTACTGAGCCACGTAACTGTTTTAATAACTCTACACTCATAATACACTCCCAAATAAACATGTTAAACACTATAGCCTCTCGATAAATTCACGCCTATACCGAATTTGTAAGCAATCAATACAGCATAACTGAGAATTTTAACCGGATCGGCTTTACTATCGAAAAATTATAGAATGATACTAGCGACTACGAAAAAGCCCCTATCCGCTGCAGATAAGGGCCTTTCATAATACGCGACTAATGCATCACTACTAATGCTAAAATACCCACTTTTGATATTTATTTATGGACAATTGAAACTATATTTTCCCATGACACTGTTTGTACTTGAGGCCTGAACCACAAGGACAAAGTGCATTACGACTGATGTTTGAGCCAGCATATGGATTTGGTTCACCATCACCTGTTGCTATAGCACCACTCACACCAGCTGCTGCAACACCGCCACCTAGAGCACTACTTTGGGCTTGCGCCTGACCAGCGGCTCTATTTTCGTTACTGTTGTCGTTGCTATCTAGGTTATCAACACCATCATGCTCGAACTGCATTTGCATATGAGCCGCATTTTCACGTTGCTGAATCTCTAGCGCTTCTAGCTCTTCTTTGGTTGGGATATGTACACGTGATAAGTCTTGTACGGTCTCAGATTTGATAGCACCAAGCATCATTTGGAATAACTCAAACGATTCACGCTTATATTCTTGCTCAGGGTTTTTCTGTGCATAGCCACGTAGATGAATACCTTTACGGAGCTGATCCATCTGTGTCAAATGCTCTTTCCAATGCTTATCTAAGCTCTGGAGCATAAAGTGGCGCTCAAGCTGAGCAGCGTCTTGTTCACCCATCTGATCGCGGCGACCATGATAACGCTCTAACGCTGTTTGGACGATTTTTTCACGCAGGCCTTCTTCATCTAAACGGCGATCTTCATCAAGCCAATCATTAATCGGCATTGAAATTTTGAACTCGTCTTCTAGCTCATCTTCGAGACCATCGACATTCCATTGGTCATCGATAGATCCCGGCGGTATAAACTGATTAATCATCGCGTTGTAGACTTCACGATGCATCACTTCAAGAGCGTCGAGCAAATCCATCTCTGCCAGTAAATCATCACGCTGACCATAGATAACTTTACGCTGCTCATTGGCAACATCATCATATTTCAGCAAATTTTTACGAGCATCAAAATCGCGGCTTTCTACTTTACCCTGCGCGTTTTCAATTGATTTGGACACCATTTTGTGTTCGATGGCTTCGTCTTCTTTGAGACCCATCGCACGCATCATATTGACGACGCGATCACCTGCGAAGATACGCATGAGATCATCTTCTAATGACAAGAAGAAGCGCGACATACCTGGATCACCCTGACGACCAGCACGACCACGTAGCTGATTATCAATACGGCGTGATTCATGACGCTCAGAACCAATGATATGCAAACCACCCGCGGCTACCACTTGGTCATGCTTAACTTGCCACTGGGCTTTTAGGCGCTGCATTTCTTCAGGACTGACAGAATCAATATCTTCAATAAATGACTGCCAGTTACCACCAAGGATAATATCGGTACCACGGCCTGCCATGTTGGTCGCGATGGTGACCGATTTTGGGCTACCTGCCTGAGCGATAATTTCGGCTTCACGCTCATGCTGCTTAGCATTCAAAACATTATGCTTGACGTTTTCTTGATCCAATAAATAAGACAACTCTTCACTGGCTTCAATCGTCGCCGTACCAACCAATACTGGTGCGCCTTTGGCTTGAATCTCTTTGATTTCGCGGATGATGCCTTTGTATTTCCCTAACTTGGTTAAGAAAATCTGGTCATCCATATCAATACGAGCAATCGGCTCATGCGTTGGAATGACGATGACATCTAGATCATACGTAGACTTAAATTCTGCCGCTTCGGTATCAGCCGTACCCGTCATACCTGATAGCTTTTCATACAGACGGAAATAGTTCTGGAATGTGGTGGTCGCAAGCGTTTGGTTTTCTGCTTGAATTTCGGCATTTTCTTTGGCTTCTACTGCTTGATGCAAACCTTCTGACCAACGACGACCAGGCATCGTACGACCAGTATTTTCATCAACGATGACCACTTCGCCTTCATCAACGATGTAATGAACGTTTTTGACAAACACATGATGGGCACGAATAGCGGCTTGTACGTGAGCCAATAGCGGCAAACGACTTGGGCTATATAAGCTTTCATTTTCACCAAGCTCACCGACCTCGATTAAGAAGCGCTCGATTTTTTCATAACCTTTTTCGCTAATTTCAATCTGACGGTTCTTTTCATCAATCCAGAAATCTTCTTCTTCGTTATTCTTATTGGCTTCTTCATCTTTTGAACGAATAAGTACCGGAATAATCGTATTAATCAGCGCATACATACGCGATGAATCTTCGGCTTGGCCTGAAATAATCAACGGCGTACGTGCTTCATCAATTAAGATAGAATCGATTTCATCAATAATACAGAAGTTTAGGGCGCGTTGTTTTTTCTCTTCTAACTTAAAGACCATGTTATCGCGTAGGTAATCAAAACCGTATTCGTTATTGGTACCATAAGTAATATCGGCTTGGTAAGCGGCGATTTTTTCTTGTGGTGGCTGCTGCGAATAAATAACGCCAACCGTCATCCCCAAAAATCCGAACAACGGACGGTTCAATTCAGCATCACGCGCAGCCAAGTAATCATTGACCGTGACCAGATGCACACCTTTACCACTGATCGCGTTTAGGTACATAGCCAAGGTACCCATTAAGGTTTTACCCTCACCGGTCTTCATCTCAGCGATTTTGCCTTCGTGCAAGGTGATACCACCGATTAGCTGCACATCGTAGTGGCGCATGCCATTGACACGTAGTGATGCTTCGCGGCAGACGGCAAAAGCTTCTGGCAATAATGCATCTAAGCTCTCACCGTTTTGATGACGTGCTTTAAACTCTGCGGTTTTTTGCTGTAATTGCTCATCAGACAGGGCTTGTATTTCGGCCTCTCGTGCGTTGATTTTGCTGACCACTTTACGCATGCGTTTCAATTCACGCTCGTTTTTAGTGCCAACGACACTGCCTATAATCTTTGATAACATAATTTTTTGACCTATGGAAATATTCGATAATTAGTGCGCATTAGCCAAGGCTTAGCTCGTTGCCTTGTCATCACCCGACTAAGTACTATCTAATGAAGTATCGCCTAATGAAGTATTGCCCAATTAAGTGTGACGCCATTATATATGGTTATGGTGCTGATGGATACAAGGGCAACGAGTAGATATTTGCCAACATAAAAGCTCAGTAGGACGTGTTAAAATGATGCTTGTACACTTAAATCTATTGGATTTATTACGGTGTAATTCGCTCGTTATAACCCATTATAAAGGAAGGTTTTTAGTACGATTCAACCAAAATCATACGAACGCTTCATCTAATACTTTTCTCACTTATTCTTTGATGCAATACCTATATTTAATATTTAAACCTGCTTATCTAATGCCTCTTTACTGAAAATCATCAATAAAAATTCATTTAATGTTTAAGCACCATTTATATTTAAAACTATAAGAGACTCTGCATGACCGTTAAACCATCCGCTCAAAAATCTAATCCATCAATAGATACTACGTCAAAAAAAGTTAGCGCTCAACACAGCTCTGAGCCATTAACTGCTGACCATTTAATGATAGGCGATAGCGTTTATAACTTGGCCGATCATACGCCGATGATGGTGCAATATCTAACCATGAAAGCCAACTATCCACAAGCACTGCTGCTATACCGGATGGGTGATTTTTATGAGCTGTTTTTTGACGATGCCAAGCGTGCAGCACACATATTAGATATCACGCTCACTCGCCGTGGTACGGATAAAGCTGGCAACACGATTGCCATGGCAGGTGTGCCGTTCCATGCTGCCGATAGCTATATGGCACGATTAATTGCTGCTGGGCAGACAGTCGTTGTCTGTGAGCAAATTGACGAATCAACCACTGGCAATGTTAGCAATAATGCCCCTGCGATGGGCGATAAGCAGAAGAAAGACAAAAGTAAATCGGCCGCTGGTAGCATCATGCGCCGTGAAGTGGTCAAAACTCTGACAGCAGGGACGATTACAGATGATGCATTAATTGCGCCAAATCATACGCCTACGGTCGTCGCCATTGATATTTCCATTCCTAGGGCGAATAGCAAACAGCCTCTACAAGCAGCTATTAGCCAAATGGACTTGGCCGCTGGGACTTTGACCACACAAACTCTCAGTGCAGATAACGATGATACCGCAGGTTTGCAAACTCAAATGCTGACAGTACTCGCACGCTTTGCTCCTAGTGAATGCATTATTAGTGAAGTGCTCAGTGACAGTATTGGCAATACTGATGCAGCGTGGATACTGTGGTTACGTCAAAATCTTGACTGCCCTATTATAGAAGTCGCTGTCAATGACTTTCATCCTGAGCATGCCAGCTCGACCCTATGCCAGCAATTTGAAGTACAACGTCTCGATGGATTGGGTATTAGTGATGCACCACTGGCTCAATCTAGCTGTGCAGCGCTTATTCATTATGCACGGCAAACTCAGCAGCGCCACGTGCCACAAGTCAATCAATTAATCGTCGAATATAGCGACGACTATCTGATTATCGATGCCAATAGCCAACAGAACCTTGAGCTGTTTACGCCTGTTAGCAGCAACGGAACTTCATTGATATCCGTATTAAACCACTGCCAGACTCCAATGGGCAGACGACTGCTAGTACAGCAAATGAAGCGCCCACTACGTCGACATACACGTATCAACTTACGCTTGGATGCAATAGATAGTCTCTTAAATACAGAACATTCGCCAAATCGCTCTGAGCAAATATTAGCAAATAACGAAACCAAGAGCACACTGGTCACGAGCATACGCGAAACGCTACACGCCATCGGTGATGTTGAACGAATCAGTAGTCGCATCGGTCTGATGAGCGCTAAGCCCCGCGACTTGCGTAAACTTGCCGAGGGTATCGCCAGTAGCAATCAACTTACTACTTTACTCAATGAATCAGGCATTAGCCATGAGAATGCTGGTCTATTACCGATGCTTATGCAGCAATTGCCAGCCCAGTTACCTGCCATACAATCCGTAGCTGAGCTGATTGAGCGCGCCATTGTCATAGAGCCACCTGCGCATATTCGGGATGGTGGCATGCTCGCTACTGGCTATGATGAAGAGTTTGATCGCCTGACCCATTTACATGACAATATCCAAGTGACTTTGGATGAAATGGTCGAGCGCGTCCGTCAAGATAGCCAACTGCCCAGTCTAAAAGTTGGCTTCAATAAAGTTAGCGGCTTTTATTTCGAGTTGCCCAAAATGCAGGCGAAAAATGCACCAGCGCACTTTATCCGTCGGCAAACACTCAAAAGTAGCGAGCGTTTTATCACAGACGAGCTAAAAGAAGTCGAGACAGAATATCTGAGCGCACAGACGTTAGCATTAACTCGGGAAAAACAGTTGTATCAAGAGCTATTAACCGTCTTGAGCAGTCATTTAGCCGAACTGCAACAGCTTAGCGCCGCCATCGCGCAAATAGATGTGCTATGTAACTGGGCACAGCTCGCTTTGGATTATAATTGGCAGCGTCCAGTGATGAGTAACGACTCAGAACACACTATAAATACTCACAATCAAACTAGCATCAATATTAAACAAGGCCGTCATGTCGTCGTTGAAGCAGCCTTACAGCCAACGAATAGCGTTACTCAAAGTAAGGCGAAACACCCTACCCAGTTCGTTGCCAATGATTGTATTCTTGGTCAAACAGTAGGCAGCAATGAAAACGCTGAGCGACTACTAATGATTACTGGGCCTAATATGGGTGGTAAATCTACTTACATGCGCCAAACTGCGCTGATTGTTCTACTCGCTCATTGCGGTAGCTTTGTCCCAGCAGCGAGTGCTTATATCGGTGATATCGATCGTATTTTTACCCGTATTGGTTCAGCTGATGATTTGGCAGGCGGTAAGTCGACCTTTATGGTGGAGATGATTGAAACCGCTAATATTCTCAATCAGGCGACGGATAAGTCATTGGTATTAATGGATGAGGTGGGACGCGGTACTGCCACCACGGATGGACTTGCCATCGCCCACGCCTGTGTCAATCGGTTGGTAGAAATTGGCTGCCTGACACTATTTGCCACTCATTACTTTGAGCTAACACAATTGGCGCAAAATAATGAGAAAGATCACGCTAGTATACGTAATGTGCACGTTGCGGCCAGTGAGATCGATGGTCAGTTGCTACTATTGCATCAAATCCGCGAAGGTGCAGCAAGCTCTAGCTTTGGGCTACATGTAGCAAAGATGGCGGGTATCCCCACTCAAGTGCTGAATGACGCTAAACGCTACTTATTAGATAACTTAACGGCAGATAATGTAAAGTTAGATAATCTAAAAGCGGAAAATGAACAACCTATTGATGATAAAAATGACTTAGCTAAGTCAGTAAAGGATAAACGTGAACAGCATTACAATAGTATTGACAGCGCTGAAGTCAACAAGGTAGACATACAAACTAAAAGCATGGAAGTTATTTCACAACAAAATCAGTTGTTTAGCTTACAAGATGAACTTCATGCAATTGATCCTGACAGCCTAACACCCAAGCAAGCACATGATTTACTTTATCATTTAAAGAAAATCATTAGTCATTAAAGGGAATTGTCAATTAGTCGTAAAAGCGTTAAAATACGCTTTATTTTAATCTATTCTATTTAGCCCTAAGCCAATAACAGGTAGACATCACTATGACCTTTGTCGTTACAGATAACTGCATCCTTTGCAAATACACCGACTGTGTAGAAGTCTGTCCTGTGGACTGCTTTTATGAAGGTCCAAACTTCCTCGTCATCGATCCTGATGAGTGCATCGACTGCGCGCTATGCGAACCTGAATGTCCTGCCAATGCCATCTTTTCAGAAGATGAAGTACCAAAAAGCCAAGAGATGTTCACCCAACTCAATGAAGAGTTAGCGCAAAAATGGCCGAATATCACTGAGATGAAAGACCAATTGCCAGAAGCGGCAAAGTGGGATGGCGTGGAAGGTAAGATTCAGTATTTAGAGAAGTAGAGTAACTCTTTGAGACAGCTTCATCCGTCTTGCGGCAATAAAAAACCACCTATTAGGTGGTTTTTTATTGTCTCATTTTTTGGAAATAAGTAGCTTCAAAAATTATTACTTTTTTATTGGTGTATAAAATATATTGCGCAGCTTAAACCATAATTTTTTTAGCTAAAGGGTAGCATAAGACCATTAGTACGCACCAAGCTACGAGCCCATATTCTAATATACTTTGAGAAGGCATAACACCAATACCGTTTATAAATAAAGCGCCTAAAAAGAAAATAAGAGCGCTAATCAGTGCCGCACCAATAATATATTTCATGTTTATCCCTAAAATTCCTGTAAAAACATTAAATAAGGCATCTCTCTTATCAAGACTACTACAATTTGTTTAAAATTTATCAAATAACATCAAGAGCATTTTCTGTATTGATTTAGATTCTGTTTATAACCTGGATAACTGATCGTCATATATCGTTCGGCATCCTTAGAAGATGCTTCATAATATATAGTAGATTTATAATACATAGCTAAGTTTAGTTTTGTGGGATAACGATAAAATACATCTCTAAAACGTTTAACAGGATTGCTTCTTAAAACATAGCATTCTTCTAGAAACAAAATATCATTGTTCATATCTAAAGCATCTAATAGTGATACTTTTGATGATATAGGTTTTACCTGTTGAGAAAATAGACTTTCGGAAGCGTAAGTAGCTCTTTTGTTATTAAATAAAAAATAATCTCTCGATATAATTAAAACTGTAACTATTAATACGCTCATTAGAGTCATTAACAGAGCATTCACCTTTACCTGTTTAGTTTCATATATTTCTTGATATAGAATACCAACATAAAGACCAACTGGTAATAAAAAGTAGGCATATGCAAATGGATATTCAAGCATACAATGTATAAAAAAAGCAGTAATAACAAGGAAGAATATTAGTTGATTCGGAGTGTTTATTTTTTTTAAGGTTTGCAGAAACCAAATAACCATAATCCCTATGATTGATATACCTATAGGTATGCCAGTCCAGACTATAATGTCCAAAAATAAATTGTGTGAATACTCAAGCCAGATATCAAGAGGATATTTTAGCGTTACCGATGTTTGCGCCACTGAAGTTTGGTTCCAGCCATATCCAAACCATGGTTTATCCATTATGGCTATGATTATTTGTTTCCATATGTAGAGTCGTGAAGAATCAGAGCTGATTCTTTCCGTCACAGTTAGACCTTCATTTTGGAAAAACAAAGTAATATAGGGTAAAGTCACGGCAAAGCAGAAAAACAGCATAGAACTTCTTAACATAGTGCTAAAAAGGTTCAGTTGTTTTTTGAAAAAAGTGATAAATAGTATGGCGATGAATACCAACCAGCTCGTTCTAGACTGAGTAAGCACTATACCTGTCATTAAAATAATACTTACTACAGTATAGAGCTGTATTTTTATTTTGTTATTTTTAAATAAGAGCAGATTAGAAAAGAACCCTATGAATAGCAGAGTAGCTAAATTATTAGGTTGACCTATATTTGCGAAGGGTCGGCGCGAGCTACTATCTAATAGTAATACAGAATGGTAAAGACCACTCCACTGTATCAACTGTAGTACTACACAAAATAGACTCACGAAGACGAAGAAAACAGAGAGTCTTTCTATATCTGTTGATGACTTATTAAAATTAGCACCACTAATTATACTTAGAAAAAAAACACTGATATAGATAAGTGATAAAACAAACTCTTGGGTAAAAAACAATATTCCGAATAAATATTGAACTAGAGGAATGAATGCTATAAAGCCAAAGGCATACACGACTCTTTTATCAATTTCGATATTATTACGATAAATTTGTGATGATATTAATATTATTAAGGCCGAGATAGCACATAAATCCTGAAATGCACTCACCCATGGTGACATAATAATAGGGCTAAGATAACCTAGCCCTATTATTAGATAAAAAATTAGCATCTATATTGAATTAAACTTATGTTTAACGGCATTCAGCTGGAACATATTTTTCGAAGCCAGTAGCTGTAGTACATTCCCATGTTACACCACCACCATCATATTTAGGTGTTAAAGTAAGAGGAACTGATTTAGCGTCTGCTGTTGTCGTTACAAGAATAATACCTGTTGTCGGCGCACAATCAGATGATATTACGTTATTTGTAGCATTTGAAGCACCAATAAGCGAAACTCCTGCACAGTTATCATTTGTTGTACTTATCGTAGTACCACCAGCGCTAATAATGTTTTCTGAAACAGTTGCTTTCATAGAAGATGCCGTAGTAACAGCTTCAGTCACGCGAGCACGGGCTGTGTAATCACTGTAAGCAGGGATAGCGATCGCAGCTAGGATACCGATGATAGCGATAACGATCATTAATTCGATTAAGGTAAAACCTTTTTGAGCGTTCATAGTATGTCCTTTAGGGTAAGGTGATAACAAATCTATTGATACACTATTCGGTATCACTATCTGCCATCTATTATAAATATAGGGTTTGTTAGTTTGAGTAGTGACTTAACTTACTCATCTAACTGTCTTGTTATTATTGTTGCAGGTAATGTGCCAACTTTTTAGTCTACCTTGATTTTTTACTATGAAAGTACTGCTACTGATAGTCAGTTTTGCTTATGTATACTAGTTATCTATAGCTTATATTCACTTGGTTTATAGTATGTAAAGCCACTAGAAATAAGGTATTAAACAGTATTTATCCTAAGCTTAAAATGAAAAAACAGCTACAAATTAGCATATATAGGCTGATGACAATTTTTGTCTACTAATGATTGTTACTGTTAACTTACTGAAAATTGTCAATTTAAGTGACAATTAGATGTCTAAGGTAAAGTGGCGTGACATTTTTTGTCAAGCTACTGACTCAATATTATTGACAGCCGAATAAAAAAGGTCTGTCCTAGATAATAAAAATATCTAGGACAGACCTTTTACAGTATTTGAAACATGCTATATACGTATCAGATAAAATCATTTGAACTTCAAAGCCAATTATTTACAAATTACGAGTTTATTTATTCCAATAATCACCAGTACCGCAAGTAGTCGAGCGACACTTAATATTCTGATAATTTAAACTAAGACTACTATCAACTGCCATTTGACTTCCTAATATTGGCGTCGCTGTAATAGTCCATTTGGGAGTAAGAGGGTCAGGAGTAATCACTACAGTATATAGCGGAGTACCTTGACTAGGATAGTTACCTTCTAATCCAGTTTTGAGTGCATTACTATAACTGCCTTGCACTAGTTTTCGGCTTTCAATCTCTGATGCTATGTTTTGCAGCTCACTCATCATATCAGTACGTTTGGTTTTGATGACGTATTGCTGGTAGCTTGGATAAGCAATCGCTGCAAGCACACCAATAATAGCGACGACTATCATCATTTCTATTAATGTAAAGCCACGCTGCTGTAGTAATGAATTGTTAGATGTTTTATTGACCATAAACATTACCACTTCTCCTCCCCAGTACCGCAGTCAATCGAAGTGCTAGTAACTGTTCTATCGGTACTTTTACACTGTACACCTATACTCGTGGTCATAATAATATGAGCATCTGAATTTTTAAACCCTTCATTTGGCTCCGCTAACATACGCCATGAGTTACCAGCAGTAGAGTAAGCCGTACTTGTAGGTGTCAAACTGTTGCCTGTAGCACCATCTACGAGGGTAATCTGATAATCATAGTTTGTACTATCACTTCCATCTGGCACATATACTATTGTATTAGTAACTGTATCGTCATAGCCATGACTGATCGACCCATCACTTGCCAGTTTTCTTGGCTGAAAGCCTTTATATGTCAGCGCGGTGGCGCGCCAACGATTCAGTTCTATCTCTAGCTGCTGCATACGTGCTTGAGCTTGCGACTCAACATTCCTCACAAGATACTGTCGATAAGACGGAATAGCAATAGCGGCTAAGATAGCCACTATCGTAATGACTACCATCAGCTCAATAAGGGTAAATCCAGACTGACTTTTTAATGTTTTCATATTCATGCGATTACCCCTATTAATCTACTTCATACCATCTTTTTGGCTGTAGAGTGAAGCGATCATTGAATATGTACTCACCGGCTGTCCCATCACCTAGAATTTGGTCAGCCACTGTCAGACCTTGGCGTTCATCAATAGGGCTATCACCACCTTTACTCGAATCAGTGCCAAAATCAACTCTATCTTGAGTACGTTCAGTCAGTGTTTGCGTACCAATAAGTAAACGCTGATTAGACAATGTTGAACTACGAGGGCCTAGTGTTAGCTCTTGGATCCCCTGACCTGCTCTAGCAAATCCACCCGTACCGTTTTCAGACGTATCATCTGTACAGATACCATAAGGCAAGCAGTAAAGTTGTCGCTCTGAGCCACCAACGATTTGTGCTGTACAAGAATCTGTGGTTCCATAACTCATATCTGGATTATATACAGTGGTATACAGGAAATTACTGATCACTTCTGATTTACCAATACCTTTGGTATATCTAACATTGTTATAACCATCAAAACGATTGAGGGGATAGTACCAACCTTGTCTTGCACCAGTTCTCATAGTATTGATCGCTGCATCTTTCTGATCAAATGTATAACCATCAGTTGGCTGAGTACCGAGAGCCGCGGGCAAAGCAGTTAATGCTGCATCATTTAAATCAACGACATCCTGATTACCACTGGTCGTCGCAAAATCGCTTGCATAAAAGATAGTGTCTGCTTTAGTCACATCATTATCGATGATGCCATATAGTCGATCGGATTTTGTGGTATCACGTATTTTAGATAAAGGTGAGCTGCGATCGCCTGAAATAGCATTCACTAAAGCAAATAATGTATTATTCACTGAGTTACGATAAAAGCTCACAACAGGACGCTCATAAAAACGATAATTGTATTTTGTATCAGTGCCTGTGTATGCACTTGCTAGTACACGAGTAACTCTTGTGTTGGTAAACGAGCTCTCAGGTGATGCTGCTCCTGATGTAACAGGCTTAACAAAACCTGCATTGGTAAAGTCTGCACGAAATATTTGACCACCTAAATCTGCAAAATAGAGATGATCCATAAAACCATCATTATCACGGTCTAGGGTAGTAACACCAGCGACGATACTGTTTGTCATACTACTAACCGTTCTTGATGCAGTACTGTCACTAGAAGCAGACCATATCAACGCTCCTGTATTGGCATTGATGATATAGACAGCATTACCTTTGGCCGATGATGTATTTGAACAAGTACCTAGTGCTGTATCGATGATGCCAACCTGAAAACTTTCGTTTTCGTAGCACGTATCATAACCACCACCAAACACCAACACATCTGTACCAGTATCAGTCTCGCTGGTTTTTATTTTTGCTTCAGTAGGCTTTGACCAAATTTGCCCCATTCTACTAAAGTTAGATGTCGCTGGAGTGATAGAAAACAGCATACTAGGGTTGTCTGGATCGTGAAGATCCATACCATAAAAAGCTTCACCACCTAGACGTAGGCCACCATAAGCAAAAAGGCCTTTATCATTAGTAGTATCAATATCAACTCTTAAGTTGGGGAAGTCATATTTGTAATCAGCAGTCACTAGCCATGGTGCATCGATACCGAAATTTGGTGACCCTATATCAGTCTTCGTTGCATCTTTAACGAGTCCAGCTGATTTGTTTGAGTCTTTTAGTATCTCTCTTGGGATAATAACGAACCTTTCTCTGCCACCATCACCTGTCGCACTATAATCGTCAGCATTTACTAAGTGCAAGCCACCTTCAGTAGAACCAAATAGTACATAATCATCACGTTGGTCTGTTACTTTGCCATCAACATCTAAAGTAGCAGAATAGGAGACTGAAGCTGGCGTTGAGTGTAGCGTTGCACCAACAACTTTGATCGGTACTGAAGCGTTAGCAGTCGTCAACGTCATGTTTTTGACAAGCGTCGCTGTGCTAGGAAGGGTATCAAATCCTAAAAAGTTAAGTAACTTTCTTAAAGTATCTTCAGAATAAGTCGTTGAGTCATTAAACGTAGTACTCGACAAAGGCGTATTATCTAAAGTCACTTGCCCTGCATTATTCACACCGAATTTTCTCAATACCGTAGCATCAGCATCGGTAGTATTAACAGTCGTACTTCTCAAATCTTCTACGTATAAAGCTCTGACTGTAGAGACGCCTGTCGTTGGTGTATTAAGTCGTGCATAAAACCCACCAGATGCCACACCGCTATTAGCATTAGGGTAATCCCTATCTGACCATAGATCTTGAGTCGCTGGATCTAACTCCCCTGCTACATTTTCAAACAGCTTTCTATTATTTTGACCATACAACGTGCCTTCATTTAAGCTATATTTTTTCATATTACCCTTCCAGATTACTGAATTTTCAGCGACCTTGGACTGTAATGTTGGATAATAAGCAACCGCGAGCTGACTATTGGCACGATAGGGATCATCAGGAATGATAATAGTACCTGAAGGAGTAGTTGGTAGTTCTTGATTCAAGTCACTGACGAAGGCTGTAATACTATTGACAATATCATCTGTAGACTGTGCCGAGTAAAAGCCACCTTCACCGAAGCCGCCAACACCAGTTAACTCATCATGAGACTTTTCTCCCCAGTTACACGCGTTTCTTGCATCTACGGTTCCTATTTTTTCACAATTATAAAAATCTCGATCTGTGGTGACGCCTGTTTTTGGATTAGTATAAGGTAAGTTACGAATGATTCTGTCTTCTATATTTGTTTTCTTTTCATCTGCTACTCTATCAATATCAAAAACTGAACCAAAACCAACCACTGCAGTATATATTTCTCGATCTGTACCTAATGGATTCTTTGTTGGGTCACGTAAAGCTTTGGCAAAGGCCCCGACCGCAGGTGTACCACTATCATAACTACCATTACTTGTACTACTGCCTTGTGGCAAACTATTCGATGCTGTAACCGAGAAAGCATTTCCTTTAGTTCCTAATGCAGCCTTCATTAAAGGCACAGGGTCAGGAGCAGTGTTTGGCTCACCATCGGTTAAAAAGTAAATACCACGGCCATCACAGCTAGAAGCTGATGACAGTGGGCTGATATAGTTGCTACTATTTTTTGAAGATGTTACAGAATTATTAAAACCACTATAACTACTGCTAGTAGGCGTGTTAGTGCCTAACATATAAGCGCCAACTTCTGCATAAGCGTTTGCTGTTGGTGTACCATTAAATCCAACCAAATTGGCTACTGCTGTTTTAATTGCTAAACGTTGAGTATTATTCAGCAAAGCTGCTGGCACTAGAATTTTGCCACTTCTACCATCGGCAGTTTTGAGTATATTATTCTCATTACTTTGTGTAGAGAACTGTCCTATCCCAATAGATACTTTTTTGGAATCCAACAGCGTATTATCCATCAAAGTAAAAATGGCATCTTTTAGACGAGTCAGGCGATCATATACCTTTTCGCCTGTAAAATAGTACTGATTGCCACTACCAGAAGTTATATATTCATATCCTGCAATCGATGGTGCCTGATTAAGCTTTTTATCGCAATCGGCAAAGCTATAATCACTAGACCCAGAGCCATTGCTAGAACCACAGCGGTACCATTTATTTTTATCATTTACATCTAAACGATAAAAATATCGGGCGTTATTACTACAGAAATTTCTGATGTATTTAGGATTAGTATTTGACCACTCAGCTCCAACTGCAGAAAAGGTTTTTCCTCCAGGTAAATCACAAGCATAATTGACTTGATTTATAGTCATACTACCTGATGTATCTAGCATCATGGTAATGGTAGTCTTGCCACCTTCAGCCGCTTTATAGATCTCTAAATCACCAATTTTTTTTCCGGCCACATCTGCCTGCGACACAGGTATCACCATCATAGATGCCATGACGACGACTAAGTACTTTAGTGATACCTGAAGTTTGTTAGATGATAGCGGTACGTTGTCAAGTCGTTTCATGACTTTTGTCCTTGTATATAAGATAAAGCTAGTGATTTATCGGACTAAGGTGTGGTTGAGAGCACACATTGAGTATCCAGTGATCCTGATCCTGTACCAAATGGGATACATAAGGTAGCAGAAGAAACGTTCTCAACATCAGCTTGCTCATATAGCATTTTGCTTGGCGTAGTAGCCTTTAGCAGACAGTCATTCAATGAGTTTTTCCCTGATGCTACATTAGCGCCGATACTTGTTTTTGCAAAACAAGAACCATCTGTATCTTTAGGCTCACTATAAGAGGGCAAAGCAGAAGTGGCTCGAATATCAAACTGATATTTTTTACTGGTTCTATCTTCCACTTCTTTACCAAGAACCATATGTGAAAAGGCTTCTGCACCGGCAGCAGTAGGAGTCGTTGTTACGCTGACTTGCGTCAACACAGTTTGCCTGGCACTAGTATAGCCATCTGCACTTGTATAATCACATATACCATTGTTTAAGCTACTCCAGAAACCACCAGTAGGTTGTCTCACCGTCGCATTTGCTGTCAAATATCTTTTTGTACGAGGATTAAAGCAATAAATAAACTCGTTTGTTGAGTTTTCTTCATTTAATAAAAAATGACCAAACACGCCTGCTACACTGGTTGCGTCTTTGTATTCAGTCGATGTCGAACTACCATTGATCATCGCTTCTAACTTTTGATTGGCACTATCAGATGATTGTAATAAAACCGTATTGATCTGATCGCTAGTTGCAATCTTAAGATTTGTATTACTTTGTCTGACCGCTATTGCTCCTGCCAACATTATGAGAACTAGAAACAATAACACCACTATCAATGTTGCACCTTGCTCACTACTACGATATGTCAGGTTAATATCGACACTTTTTGATTTCAAACTTGATGGATAGCGGTCATAAATCATCTTTAGTCTCTCTACTCAGTTTTGTAAGCTAGTACTGACATTTACTACACGGGCATTACGCAGTAAGGTCGTAGTCTCATAAGTCGAACGTACTTGTTGCGTACGATTAGCATCTGTTTTTAGCTTATTGTCTTGACCTAACAAAGTAAATTCATCTTGGTCAGTACTACCGAATACAGCCGTGCTTCCATGTACAATAATACCTATCTTGAGCGATATTATTGCGGGCTTGTCAGACATAGCCATGTATGCGCTACTTGGCAAATACATCACTTGTCCAGCATTGGCACCACTCGCCTCTTGGGTACCTAATAAAACTTTGAACTGGTCGACATTAACGATAAACTCCTGACCTGCTTGACCGAACTGACGTGAGTCCGTTGGCGTCGTGTCTATGCCACCAGACTGATTAACACGTCCCGCATCACAGGCTAAAACTAAGTCTCTAATAACTCCCGTACTGCTCGAACCTGTTGCTTGACGCAAAAAATAACGTTCTACTACGATATCGTTTACTGCAATATCTGACCCTTCACAATCACTTAAAGTATCGTCTGTAATATTAGTATATTGGATCGTTAACTGGTCGCTACCTACAATAGTGTTTGAAACGCCCGTCCAGCCATTAGTGCCACTAGTGCTATCACCAGCTCGTCTCGTCAAATAACCAGTATCGTTGTAAGTCGCTGCTGTAATACCAAGATTGACACCTGTTAATACGATGCCACCGTTTACAGTAGCACTATCAATTTGAGTAGAAGGATTTCCTAAATTCGCCAAGCGCATATGTTGTTCTAGTTGCTGTAGACCAAACACACTAGCATCTTGTAACTCGCTACCACTCGCTTGAATACTACTGGTCTTTACATTAATTATATAAACTTGAATGACAGCAGCAGATACTATTAGACCAAGTACTAAGGAGATCATTAGCTCTATTAAAGTAAAACCTGCCTGATTGTAATGGCTATATTCACGGTTATGAGGAAATATCATCAGTAAGCCTCCATAATAAAGCACTCTGCGCCGTTTTTATAAGTACCATTTGCATTAGCACATGCATCTGCTGCAGTATCATCTAATGCAACTGTTGTGTCTCCCCAACTAGCTACAAAGCACTGACGTTCTTGGTTGCCTGATGTTGATGGACAGCCGCCTGGAACCATACCAATGCTAATATCATTCTCACCTGCATACGAATTTATTAATAGTCCATCACGTGTCGCAAGCTGATCAATAGTACAACTGTCTGCTACTGTCGGTGCAGTATCTGTATTTTTTATACAGCTATCTTTCGTTATACCGGTACCATCAACATTGATAGAATTTAAGGTGCTATTTATAGCGGTTTTAAAAGCACTAATACCACTTGGGTTGGTGCGCATTGTCTCTGCACCTCCTCTCATAATAGTCAAAGAGCGTGTGCGCATTAGGCTTTCATCTGTTGCTTTTATCGCTGACATTTGCATGGCACTAAATCCTAAAACAGCCACAGCTAGTAACAGTAATGACACCATCACTTCTATTAGTCCTACGCCTGCTTGCGTGCTTTTAGTATTCATCAACAGCTCCCAGCATTTATAGTATTAACATTAGCAATTGTAGTGAGTTCTACTTGTTTAGGTGTCTCATTATCAGACCCGCTATCACAGATCGTATATAGGACTGTCGCGCTATTATCTATTGTCTTATTTGGTTTAAAAACAATGTTATTTACAGTAGACGGTGTAATCATCTGAGTGACCGTACTCCTGTCACTAATATCGTAGCTAGAGATATCGACATTATTAGCTTGCAGTGTAATCGTCTGAGGGCTAACAGTGTCATCATATATAACCGTTATATCTTGACGGCGGATAATACTTTCGACCTTGGCTTCTTTTAATGCAGTAAGTAGTGTCGAAGTAGTAGATTTCACACGCTGATTGGCAAACTGAGTATTCATACTAGGCGCCGCGATACTAACAATAATGGCAAGCACAGCAATGGTTACCATCAGCTCAATTAGAGTAAATCCGGAGCTGTTCATTCGTAAACTGATTGGTAGACTATTTGTAGATGCGTTCACATCAAATCCCTATTTATAACGGCCATTGTCTGTCTGATAGCGATGCTAAGTTCCGCTGAAAGCATTAATCATGGACTCATATTTTTATAGTATTTTCGCTAAACTTTTTATGTTTATAGAACATAAAACCTGCAATTTTTATTCCACAATTTTTAGTTGCTATCTAATAACGAAGTAATAGCGGATGCGTCAATAGTACAAGCTATCTAGAACTTGTCATTTTTATCGTATTATTCAATTCAGCGGTGAGAGAAGTGTTTTGTTGATAGCCAACAAATTACTATATACAGTTTTCACAATATAGCGCTAAGGTAACAAATTAGCAACATGTTAGCATGTTCTGAGTAGATGAAAGTAGCTATTAAGGTTGGCTTCCATGTGCTAGAGCATAGGCGGACAAGGAATATTTATTATGATTTTGGTTACCTAACGTGGTTGCTTTTGGTACAGACAGTACACGTCCTAATGCCTGTAAGCTGGCACCTGTGGTTGCAACATCATCGAATAGTAATAAGCGTTTGACGGGTGGATTTTCTATCAATACAAAGGCATTGTCTAAATTACTTAAGCGCTCTGCACGCGTGAGTCCTTGCTGACTGATCGTATCATCAACTCTCATGATGCCGTGCCACAATGGTATCCGCCAATGCTTAGACAGTTGTGCTGATAAAATACTCACTGGATCGAACCCACGTTTTACTAATCGTTGATCGGTCGTTGGCATTGCAACAATCACGCTATTATCATGATGACAACCACGCGGTCGTGGTAACTGACGTATAGCATGTAGCAGTATTGGCAGTTTGGTTATATCTTCGTGATGTTTAAAGGCTCTAATGGCTTGACGAATCGGATAGTCATAATAGGTGGCAGCCTGAATAGACAATGAAGTACCAGCAGAAATATCAACCTCGAAAGGCTTGGGTAACCACGCTATACTATGATGACAGTGAGCACACAGTAGCCCTCTATTTAAGAGGCGATAAGCCTGTTGCATCAATTTGGCAGAGAAAGGATTATCATTTGAGGGTCTAAATACTGCATTGGTATTTAGTGAATCATTACTATTTAGCGCTGATTGGCTTTGTAATAGCTGAGACTGTGATGAACTACGATAAACACGGCATAACTGGCAGCGTACGTCTAGATACTCTGCCAGCCATAGCCCAGTTTGATAGAGCGCTAATCGCCACATAAATGACTATCAATGCCCATGCTACTAGAATCCTTTCCAATCATTGAGAATAACACCAATACCGATAGCGGTAGTTTCGTCATTATAATCGATAAGAGACTCACCATACCCTTGGAACAACTGTACGTAACCATTAACGTTTTTGCTTAGTGGATAGACGTAGTCAATTTGAGCAGCGCCTTTATTGGTATCTGGATTATAGCGCAAGGTGCCACTGATACTCTGTTGATCTGGCAAATCATATAAGAATTTGACGTCGCCATAGCCCATATAATCTTCGATATCTGGGTTATCATCTTGATCATCATCATCGTCTACTCTGACCCATAAACGAGGTACAACCGAGAAATTACCCCACTCAGCACCAGCCATCAAGTAAAGACGATTCCATGAACGTGACAAAGGATCATCCTGTCCATTTGACTGATGCACTGCTCCTGCGCCTAACATACGCAGACGCCCACCAAAGGGTAAGTTAGCCGCTACAGGTTGCGTCAAAAATATTTCAGGCTGATAATCAGTTGCTCGGAATGGTCGTGAGTTGTCTTCGTTATAGACCTGCCAATGCGACTCTTGCGTATAACCAAACCAAAGATCAGCATTGGTATCGAACAAATCTTCAGCGACTTTAGTTTTTAAAGACAGCTGAAATTTGAGCTCGGTTTCACGTCTATCATTAGCAGTAAGATTGACTGTATCTTGTGACGGTGTGCTTGGACTCAAGTTAGGATCAGCAGTATAAAATACGGGCAAAAGATAATTAGGATTGTGCGGTCTAATAGTCCATGTACCGCGCTCACTGTTTTGATCTAGATCATAGGCTAGACTGAGTGGCGAGTATTTTTCAATATCTGCTTGAGTGACACCAACATTTTCTAAAATCTGCGCCGTATTTTGAGTTTCACTAGTTAACTCTGCGCTATTACTTGCCTCTAATTTACTTGCAGCATATCGCTGGTTACTCACTACAACCGTCTCGGCATCTTCAACGGTCGTGCCTTTCATCGTGCTCTCAGCCTCAGCCAACACCACTTGTGGATTACCAGATATTGTGCTTTTGAAGGTTTTTGCCAAATCTAATGGCTGTTTAGTCGATGTGTAGCTTGGGGTCTTACCTTGCTCAGCAACTTTGTCAAAACAGGCTAAGCGTGCGGAACTGATCTGTACTTGGGTACAATCAAAAAACAACTTTGCCTGCTCAGCAACAAACTCTTTGCTCACTACTTTGCGGTTTGTTTCAGCCGTACTTGAGGTTTTTGACTGCTCATCCATACCTTGTGGTATTTCAGAATCTTCATAGTCAAATGCTGTCTCTGGTATTGGCAACTCATTGTAAGTTTGCGTATTGTCGGCAGCATGCACTTGCACTGTCAAGCAAGCTAATGCGATTCCGATAGCAATGTTCAGATGATGTTTCTCTGTTTGAAGTAAGATATTTTTTCTCGCTTTGGTAAGGGGCATAAATGGGCGCTGTGCAGTGATATGGGGAAACATAAGTATCCTTTGTCCCACTGGCATCATCGCCAGCAAGTATATGAAGTAATGAAGTTGACCATTATCGTCATCGCTAAAATAGAACAAGACCCATAATATTCGGATATAAAAGTCCAAAACTGTCATCGGACATGCGTCTTTAGCATTGTTGCTTTATTGTAATGAAAATATGGATATTATACTAGCGTTATTGCCTTATAATACAAATGTAGATATGAATAAAAGATGTTAAACCAAGTGCTTAGTCTCATTATGATAGATAATCTTTGAGCACATTAAAAAAGCCAACATACTATCACCGTAGTATGTTGGCTCTTTCAAATTATCAAGCCTTAGCAAAAGACTTGCTCATGTTGTTAAGTAAGATTTATTGATGATAAGTCGCTAAGTATGAGTCGTTAGGTACGAGCTACTCATTATCAGTTATTAAGCATCGTCAGTGTTTGCTCAAACTCTGAACGACCAATTTCACCAACTTGTTGATTGACCAGTTGACCTTCTTGATAATACAGTAAAGCAGGTGGGCCAAATAATTTATAGCGTGACAAAATAGCTTTAGAGTCAGCAGTAGTCTCAGTGATATCAAGTTTAACCAATTGCCAGTCTTGCATCTGTAGAGGACGATTATGGAACAAGTTCTTGTCCATGATGCGACATTCTATACACCACTCAGCGGTGACATCTACTATGACTTTTGGATTGGCAGCGATAATGACATCCAACTCAGCCAACGTAGTGACCGTCTGATCTGTGACATTATTAGCAGCTGATGGGTTCGTCATCGACTGTGTCGTTGGCGATGCACTCAATGATGCAAGCGGATGTAAACTATCATCGTTACCTAATGCGGCACCTACCATCAAACAAGCCGCCCAAATACCTGCGAGTAAACCGAATGCTTGGGTGAGCATGCGACCTTTACCCAACCAGCTCCACGCCCATGTCGCTACTACCATGAACCATAGTGCCCACACTACTAGCATCACTGGTGATATAAAGACTCGTTCAATCAATAATAATGCCACGGCAAAGAGTAGTAAGGCAAAACCTTGCTTGACCCAGTTCATCCACTCGCCAGCTTTTGGCATGATTTTGCCTTGGGTTGCACCGATTAAAATAAGCGGGGCAGACAAACCAAACCCAAGCATGAATAGAGCAGCGAAACCGAGCAACGGGCTGCCAATCGTAGACACCGCAAGCAGCGCACCAAATAATGGGGCAGAGACACAAGGCGACACCACTAAAGCTGACAAGAAACCAGCGATCAAACTACCACCTGTACTCCCAAGCTTACTATCACCTGCTTGGCTCAACCCTTGCATTTTACTACTGATGCCTCTTGGCAATCGGATACTAAACAGACCTAGCATATAAAACGCCAGTAAAACGAAGACGATCGCAAAACTGATTAGGATGATGGGATTTTGTAGCCAACCAATAATGCCCAATGACTCACCGAACACCGCAATGACAGCGCCCAAAATACCATACGCGGTCGCTACACCGATGGCATAACTGGTGGTTAAGATAACGCCACGTTTAACCGTTGGGTTCTCTTCACGAGCGACAATATTGGCGACGATAGGCAGCATGGGCAATACACATGGTGTCAAAGCCAAACCAAGACCTGCTAAAAACAGTAAAATCAGTGCCAAGCCAGGATGCGTTCCTAAGCCAAAAGGATCGCTATCGACAACACTATTGGCAGCCGCTACCGTATCACTTTGAGCATTAACATTGTTAGCCGTGGTCTCTCCATCTGCTCCGGAAATTGTATTAGTCGCTGTCAGCTCACCATCTAGCGAGCCTTCATCTAGTAAAGCATAATCAATAACCTCATCATCTGCCTGTGCTTGCCCTGCTTCAGCATTGTCTGTATCAATATCATTTTCAGGCACCTGTGGGTCATCTGCTAGACTAGCGTCAGTTGCTAAATCAGCATTAGAGGTATTGGTGCTGTTTTCTACAGACTGCTGCGTTGTAGCAGCGATACTGATAGTCGTATTAATTTTTTCAGGTGGATAGCATAGCCCTGCCTTGGCACAACCCTGCCAACCAATGACGACGGCGGCATTGTCTACGCTTTTTCCACTTTTATTCGTCAAAGTCGTGGTTGCGACCATATTGATCTGATCAAATACAGGTACTTTTCCAAAGGTGGGATCATCAATCAGTACAGGCTTTTGACTAAAGGTGAACGGTGCTGCTGTCACCCCATCAGGCAGCGTTAGCTTGATTTTATCTTTATAAACATAATGCTCAGGCGTTATATCAAAATTAATGGCTAAGCGTGTGCCACTACCTGTAGCACTAGTGTCGGTAATGACCTGAAATGCTTGATCGACTGGTAGGAATTTTTGCTTTGCGTCACTCTTACTATTGCCAAACAAGTCACCCAATCCGGCCGCTTGCGTGGTCATAGACGTCGCTGCCAACCCAGTAGCAACTACACCAGTAGGTAACAGTCCTGCAAATAACGAGCTACTGCTTATCGCAAATGCCAGTAGATAAGACTCTTTAGCAGGACGGCTTAGCGTTAGCGATGAGGGTTTTTCTTTTGCCTTAATCGACATGAATGGCTACCTATTTATTACCAATATTCTATTTATGACCAAGATATAGAGCGACTTATTAGCTATCTAACAGCAATATCGACCGTTGTTTTTACCTTTTCTGGTGGATAGCACAAACCTGCAGTGGCACAGCCTTGCCAGCCAATCACAACCGGCACATTCTTAGCACCTTTGCTATTCTTCGTGGTCAGCATCGTGGTGGCCACCATATTTCTTTGCGTAAACACAGGTACCTTACCAAAGGTTGGATCATCAATTGAGACAGGGGATTGACTAAAAGTAAACGGCGTGGCGCTCACGCCTTTAGGAAAATTTAAGGTTAATTTATTCTTATAGACATAATGGCCTGGTGTGATATCAAAATTAATCGATAAGCGCGTGCCTTTAGATGTCGCCTTAGTACTGCTAACCACTTGAAAGGCTTCATCAACAGGCAAAAACTTTGATTTGGTATTACTGTTATTGAACAGCTCACCCAAACCAGCTGCCTGCGCACTCATGGATGTCATTGACAATCCAGCCATTAACGAAGCACTCATCACAGTAAATGCAAGCACGTAAGATTTGTTAGCCGCACGCTTTTCTATTGCGGCTGATGTTGACGTTTGGATTGACATGAATAACTACCTTTGATTGCTACTTTTAAGGACTGATGGGAAAAACCTAGACCGGCTTTCTTGTATCCAAATTATCTAAAAATGACTGTCTCATACAAAGTTTTATAACGTAAAGACTTTATATAACGGCTTTTATTTTATCTCTTGATAAAAAACATCAACCAATAATTGCCTTATTGATTGATTTTGAGCGATGACTCATTTAAATAGTCAAACATCCCACCTATACACGGTTCTTTTAGTAGAACTCTGTACTGATACTCTCAATAATAATGAATAGCATAATGGCTAATTTCTATAAGAATCGCTTCTGGATAATACTGACTTCTCAAATAAGGCTCACTATAGCTTGATGACTGGTTTTACCATAGTAAAAATGTGACTCAGTCAATAATATACAACAGTAAGCAAATATTAAGAAAGCTAAGGTAAGGTTTAGAAAGTAGCTATATTGGACATTCGATAATGAAAGGAACAAGTCAAGTAATCAGTGATAACGCTCGCTCCAACCATTCGAATCTTTGGCAAAATTAGGAAAGACAGAGCGCTAAAGAGCAATACAAATACAGCCATACTCAATAATAATATCTAACGATAAATTTGAGAGAGTCAAAACTTAAAGAAGTGGCGTAGAGTCGCTACTATCTGGCATTATTCCTTGCAATAGCAGAACATCTAAATGCTGTTGTTGCAGTTTTTTGTCAAAGTCATTTACTTCTGCAATCAGCATTCTTTCAATACGCTTGTCACTAGCAAACACACTCAATCGCGCACAGATAACCGCCAATTGATAGATACGTTTTTTACAATAACCATCTAACCCTTGCAACAGCCTGACCATATGCGGGGTCTCGAGACTGGCATAGTCATAATCTGCAACGACCGGCTGACTAAGGGCCGTAACGCCGTAGCTGATAGACAAATGAGCACAGAAATAACAGCTAAATAAGTAACCAACGACATGCCCAATATAATAGCCGCGGTCATAGGTAAAGCTACTCACACCAAAGTGGCCAAGCACATAGCTATTGAGACTGCCTTGATCACGAATAGGTTTACCATATTTTAGCTTACCCACAGTTGCAAAACACAACGGGTTGCGACCATCTTGGGTAGTCAACTGCCACCCTACTGGTTGTTGGGCTGGCATGTGACGGATAATATCGGCGATGATATCATCAACCACATGTAACTGCTGCCAAAGACGCTCTAGCCCATCCGTATCCATCAAACCGCGCTTATCGAGCTGTTGAGCAAGTAGATACTGCTGATGTTCTGCAAACTGTAACTTAAGCGTTTGTACCAGATAAGTCGGACGTGTACTGGCAGAAGCCATATATAACAGCCGAGTACGCTCATGCTGAGCCTGATAAAGCGCCACTCTCTGTTCAGCAATATTATTCTGGTTATCAGCAGGTTTTTGCGTGGTCGAATGGCTATGAGCAAGCCCAGTAGATGAAGTTTTAGACGTTACTTCAACCTCTACCCCTTCAGCCACCATCTCTTCTGAATTTGGTAAGGTAAACAGCGCTAGCAATGTCGCCTTATCAAGTGGCTCGGCTATATTGTCTTGTTCCGTACTTTCTACAAGGCATGGATTATCCTCAACCTTGTCTGTAGCGTTGTTTGTACTTGTATTGCTTTGTTTTTTGGCAGACGCAGCAGAGCCTTTTTGGCTATTGGCTTGTGCGCTTGGCTTTGCGGTCGGTTCAGTCATAACATACCATCAGCAGCAAAAGTAAACATCATCTAGACCATACGATATTCCTGCCATACAGTGAAATATCATACGCTAAAAATAAGCACGCACGCCTAGACAACTCATTATTCCATAGTACCTTAACACGAGCACATTGTCAGCCATACATCATCAAAATACCAGGCGTAGCAGTCAGATAAAAAGTCTCTATCGACATCTCATTCACCATGGTTAAAAATAAAAAAAGCGCTAAAGGCTCAGTGGTGCCCTTAACGCTTTTAATGTAAATAAGTGCGATGAGCACAAGCTAAGCCATTATTTTTTTTTGATATTGCTGACGATACACTTTAGGGGACACCCCATAAACACGCTTGAATGCTTGGCTAAAGGTCGAGTCTGACGCATAGCCAACCAGCGAACTAATACGGCTGATACTGTTTTGCTGTAAGCGCAAATAGCGTGCTGCCAATCGTAGGCGGTAATCAATTAAATAGGTCAACGGCGGCATCCCAACTGTATCTTTGAAACGTTGTGCAAAGCTTGAGCGTGACATACCCGCTACTTCGGCGAGATTATGAATCGTCCAACTTTGGCTTGGGTCTTCATGCATCGCGGCCAACGCTTTGGTTAGAAATGGATCTTTCATCGCCTTGAGCCAGTTTTCTGTGGCCTCAGGCAGACTTTCAATATACACACGTAAGCACTCAATCATCATAATACTTGCCCAGTGATTAATGACCGCAGTCTTACCCATGCGTTCACGTTCAGCTTCTAGTGTTAAGAGCTTAATCTCGACATCGATGACTTCGAACCTACCATCGGCTGCATCATTAATTTCAGGCAAAATCGGAGGCAGTACAGATAGTAAAGGACGTATCATTTCTTTGTCATATTTGCATTCAATCAATATCAAAGATGAATTGGGATCACCGTTACCATTGATTTCAAGCGTATTACTCTTACAATTAGGCAGTAAGTCATCCAACGATTCTGCAGCATCGCCATGATGGTTCAACGCGTAGCTAACATGCCTATGCGCATTAGGAATCATAATCATATCACCAGCATGTGCCTGCCGCAGACCATTACCAACGTCAATGCAAAAACTACCAGACATGACCAAATAAAATAAAATCGTATCTTGCCGAGTGATTGAGTAAGACCAATTACCAGTACCATTCAGGCGATAATATTTGGTTTCGAACAAATGCACATTTTGCAGCAGTACACTCAATGCATCCATTAGTTGCCCCTTCGATAATATAAGATCAGTCACCGCCTATAGCCAAACAATTATGAATCGCCACGGTAGTAGTGTCGCTTGATATACGATATGTACGTAGTGTTCTAGACTAATATAGATTTAACCATACTATAAGCAAGCAAAATCTATGTACGGCAGCACTAAGCTTGCTATGACTACGACATGGCTCTAGCTATTTTTATTTGATATAGTCGGTTCAGTATAATTTGGATATAAAGAAGGCTAGTGAAAGTACTATAAATAGTAGACTAAGCGAGCCTGACACCGTATCCAATTTATAGAAGATGGACTATAACTGATGTTGTATTGAATAAATCGTCTATACCAACCGTCTTTAAAACTTTATCATGATGCACAACTTAAAAGTTTATCTTTATTGGCTCATATAATAGCCATTAAGGAATAATGAAGAAGGTACAGAGACAGGTCGCTTATACAGAAGACTTGTCATCAAAACAAATCGTATAGACGCAAAAAATCGCCAAAAGTGGCAGAGACTGATTATTTATAAAGAGATTTATAGTGAGGTAAAGCTAGAAATACTAAAGAGAGGTAATGCAGAAAAAATTGGGGCGACTGATGGGACTCGAACCCACGACAACCGAGATCACAACCCGGGGCTCTACCAACTGAGCTACAACCGCCATAACTATTGCCTGATAAGACAAAATTTGCAGGCTAAATGGTGCGCCTGGCAGGATTCGAACCTGCGGCCACCTCCTTAGAAGGGAGATGCTCTATCCAGCTGAGCTACAGGCGCTCTTAGAGGACTTTTATACATTAAAGCCAGTTCTAAATATACCAGAAACTAAACCATTATACATAAAAAAAAGCCTGTAAGGCTCTTAAAAATAGATGGTCGGAGTGATAGGATTCGAACCTACGACCCTCTGGTCCCAAACCAGATGCGCTACCAAACTGCGCCACACTCCGAAAATTTCTATTATCACGATAGTTTGTTGCTTAACTTGTTATCATAAATACTGCTAACTCGTTAATGTTCCTCGCTATCGAGGTGCACATATTAAGCGGAAACGGTGGTAGTGTCAACACTTATTTTTGATTAATTTAAAAAATTTCTAAATTATTTCAAAAACACCTACT